>NZ_JBHTJA010000017.1:0-96976 GCF_042675525.1 Actinomadura sediminis | reverse complement strand
CGCGAGCGTCGCGGTCGGTGGCTCCGGCGGCGGCCCGGGGGGCGGCGGGAGGGCCGGGGCGCGCCCGGCCGTGCGCAGGAAGGACGCGACGGCGTCGGCGCTCGCGGGACGCTCGTCGGCCGCTTTGGCGAGCAGGTCGCGGACGAGCCGTTCGAGCCACGGCGGCACGTCCGGGCGGGCGGCGGCGAGCGGCGGCGGGGCCTCGTTCAGGTGGGCGTACATCAGCCGGGGCAGCCCGGCGCCGGCGCGGAACGGCGGTGCGCCGGTGAGGAGTTCGTGGAGGACGCACCCGAGGGCGTACAGGTCCGACCGGGCGTCGGCGGCTCCGCCGCTGAACTGTTCGGGGGCCATGTAGAGGGGGGTGCCGACGGTCCCGCCGTCCCGGGTGAGCCGCGTGGCGGCGTCGGCGAGTCCCGCGATGCCGAAGTCGCACAGCTTGAGCCGTCCGTCGGGGAGGACGATGCCGCGCGAGTGGGCGGCGGCGAGGGCGTCCGCGAGCCGGGCGGCGAGGGCGACGGCCTCCTCGACCGGCAGGCCGCCCGGGTTGCGGCGGACGACCGCCCGCAGGTCCTCGCCCTCGAGGAGCTCCATCACCAGGTACGCGAGGCCGTCGCCGGTGCGGCCGACGTCGAACACGACCGTGATGCCGGGATGCTGGAGCGCGGCGGCGGCCTCGGCCTCGCGCTCGAACCGTTCCATCGCGCCCGGCACGTCCGCGAGCTCGGCGGGCAGGACCTTCACGGCGACGGGGCGGCGCAGCCGCCGGTCGACCGCGCGCCAGACCTCGCCCATCCCGCCGCGGCCGAGCACGCTCTCCAGGCGGTATCTGCCGTCGAGTTCGGTCCCGGCGGCGAGGCCCGGCCCGTCCGTCATCCCCGCCCCCGGACGGTCGGTGCCCGGTCGCGCGTCGGGTGGCGGTCGGCACGGCGGCAAGTCGTGAACACGGCAAAGAGTACAACCCGCACGAAACTGTCCGGCGGTGTCGCGTTCGGCGCCCGCGGCCGGGGAGGCCCCGGCCGCGGGCGCCGGACGGCGCGTCAGCCCATGTGCGGGTAGCGGTGGTCCGTCGGCGGGACGAACGTCTCCTTGATCGAGCGCGGGGACGTCCACCGCAGGAGGTTGAACACCGACCCGGCCTTGTCGTTCGTGCCGGACGCCCGGGCGCCGCCGAACGGCTGCTGCCCGACGACGGCGCCGGTGGGCTTGTCGTTGATGTAGAAGTTGCCCGCGGCGAACCGCAGCACCTCGGCCGTGTGCGCGGCGGCGGCGCGGTCGTCCGCGATGACGGCGCCGGTCAGCGCGTAGTCCGACACCGACTCCATCTGCGCGAGCATCTCGTCGTACCGGTCGTCCTCGTACACCAGGACCCCCAGGATGGGCCCGAAGTACTCGGTCCGGAAGATGTCGTTCTCCGGGTCGTCCGACACGAGCACGGTCGGGCGCACGAAGTACCCGACGGAGTCGTCGTAGGTCCCGCCCGCCACGATCTCGATCGACGGGTCGTCCTTGGCGCGGTCGATCGCGGCCTTGTTCTTCGCGAACGACCGCTCGTCGATGACGGCGCCCATGAAGTTCGACAGGTCGGTCACGTCGCCCATCGTCAGCCCGTCGACCTCCGCCGCGAGCCGCTCCCGGAACCCGTTCTCCCAGATCGACCGGGGGATGTACGCGCGCGACGCCGCGGAGCACTTCTGCCCCTGGTACTCGAACGCGCCCCGCACGAGCGCCGTCTTGAGGACGTCCGGGTCGGCGGACGGGTGCGCGACGACGAAGTCCTTTCCGCCGGTCTCACCGACGAGCCGCGGGTAGCTCCGGTACTTGTCGATGTTCGCGCCGACGGTCTTCCACAGGTGCTTGAACGTGGTCGTGGACCCGGTGAAGTGGATCCCGGCCAGGTCGGGGTGCTCCAGCGCGACGTCGGAGACCTCGATCCCGTCGCCCGTCACCAGGTTGACGACGCCCGGCGGCAGACCGGCCTCCTCGAGCAGCCGCATGGTGAGGACGGCCGCGTACGTCTGGGTCGGGGACGGCTTCCAGACCACCACGTTCCCCATCATCGCGGGCGCGGTCGGCAGGTTGGCGGCGATCGCCGTGAAGTTGAACGGGGTGATCGCGTAGACGAACCCCTCGAGCGGCCGCAGGTCCGACCGGTTCCACACGCCCGCGGAGCTGATCGGCTGCTCGGTGAGGATCCGCCGCGCGAAGTGGACGTTGAACCGCCAGAAGTCCGCGAGCTCGCAGGGGCTGTCGATCTCGCCCTGCTGGACGGTCTTGGACTGCCCGAGCATCGTCGCGGCGAGGATCGTCTCGCGCCACGGACCCGACAGCAGGTCGGCGGCCCGCAGGAAGATCGCGGCGCGGTCGTCGAACGACAGCGCGCGCCACGCCGGCGCGGCCTCCAGCGCCGCCGCGATCGCGTCCCGGGCGTCGTCGCGCGTGGCCGTGCCGTACGTCCCGAGCACCGCCGCGTGCCGGTGCGGCTGCACGACGGCGACCTTCGCGCCGGCGCCGAGCCGCCGCTCGCCGCCGATCGTCATCGGCAGGTCCACCGGCGCGGCGCCGCCGAGCTCGGCGAGCTTCGCCTCCAGCCGGGCCCGCTCGGCGCTGCCGGGGGCGTAACCCCGCACCGGCTCGTTCACCGGCGTCGGGACGTTGGTGACGGCGTCCATGAATGTGCCTCCTGGTCAGCGTGAGACGAACGAACGGAGAAAGAAGACGAGGTTGGCGGGACGCTCGGCCAGGCGCCGCATGAAGTAGCCGTACCAGTCGGCGCCGTAGGGCACGTAGACCCGCACGGTGTGGTCCTCGGCGAGCCGGCGCTGCTCGCCGGCGCGGATCCCGTAGAGCATCTGGAACTCGTAGGAGCCGGGCTTGCGGTCGTTCTCGGCGGCCAGCGCCAGCGCGATGTCGATCATCCGCGGGTCGTGGCTGCCGATCATCGGGCGCCCGTCGCCCTCCATCAGCAGCTTCAGCCCCCGCACGTACGCGAGGTCGACCTCGTGCCGGCTCTGGAAGGCGACGGACGACGGCTCGGCGTACGCCCCCTTGACCAGCCGGACCCGCGACCCCTCCCCCACGAGGTCCCGCAGGTCGCCCTCGGTCCGCCGCAGCATCGACTGGATCGCGACGCCGACCCACGGGAAGTCGGCGCGCAGTTCCCGCAGCACGCCGAGCGTCGAGTCGACGGTCGTGTGGTCCTCCATGTCGAGCGTGACGGTCATGCCCGCCCGCTGCGCCGCGGCGCAGATCGTCCGCGCGTTGTCCAGCGCCAGCCGGTCGTCCAGCGCCTGGCCCAGCGCCGACAGCTTCAGCGACGCGTCCGCCCCCGGCGCGAGGTCCCCCAGCGCCTCGAACAGCGCGAGGTAGGCGTCCCGCGTGGCCTCGGCCCGCGCGCGGTCGAGCGTGTCCTCGCCCAGGTGGTCGAGCGTGACTTTGAGGCCGTCCCGGTGCAGGTCCGCGACCGTCCGGACGGCCGCGTCGAGATCCTCGCCCGCCACGAACCGGTCGACGACGCCCCGCGTGAGGGGCACGGCGGTCACGAGACCGCGCACACGCTCGCTGCGCGCGGCCGCCAGGAGAAGCGGACTCAACATCAGGGCCTCCGAACTGCGATGGACACTTCGCACGTTAAACCGGCTCTGCCCGACCGCGTATAGTCAGATGCCACTTTCAGGAGCCGAACTCTTCATACAAACGTCACAGGAAGCCATGGACCTCCAAGAGATCGTCGAACTCTCAGCGGACCTGCTCGGCGCGCCCGCCACTTTGGAGGACCGTGACTTCCACCTCGTCGCCTACGCCGCGCACGGCGACACGATCGACCCCATCCGGATGGAGTCGATCCTCCATCGCCGCGCCACCGAGGCCGTCCGGACCCGTTTCGAGCGGCACGGCATCGCCCGCGCCACCGGCCCCGTCCGCATCCCCGCCGACGCGGCCCTCGGCCAGCTCGGCCGGCTCTGCCTGCCCGTCCGCTGGAACGACGTCACCTACGGCTACCTGTGGCTCCTCGACGACGAGGAGCGGATCACACGCGCCGAGGCGGTCCGCGCCATGCCGCTCTGCGAACGCGCCGGCCTCCTCATGGCCCGCCGCGCCCGCGAACGGGACGACCTCGGCTGGCGCGTCGCCGACCTGCTGTCCGCGCAGCCCGACGTCCGCGCCCAGGCCGCGGCCGAACTCAACGAGTCCGCGGCGCCCGAGCCGCCCCTCGCGGTCGCCGTCCTGCGCACCGACGCGCCCGTCCCGCTGAACCCCTGGATGCTCCCGCACTCCGTGCTGCCGACGCTCTGGCAGCGCGACCACGTGCTGCTGATCCCGTCCGGTGTCGCGCCCCGCCCCGTCATCGACCGCGCCCGGCGCCTCCTCGAGGAGCGGGGCGCGCCCGTCCGCGCGGGCCTGCACACCGGGTCGCCCGCCCTCGACGCCGTCCACGAGGGCTGGCTGCGCGCCCGCGTCGCCGCACGCGTCGCGGCGCCCGGCGAGACCCGCACCTGGACGTCCCTCGGCGCCCTGCGGCTCCTGCGCACCGCCCCCGACGACGCGCTCGCCGAGGCCGTCCGCGTCCCCGGCACCCTGCACGAGCACCCCGACCTCGAGGCGACCGCCCGCACCTACCTCGACCACGCGGGCAACGTCCAGGCCACCGCCCGCGCCCTGAACATCCACCGGCAGACGCTCTACCACCGCCTGCGGCGCATCGAGGACCTGACGTCCCTATCCCTCACCGACGGCCAGGACCGCCTGACCCTCCACCTGTCCCTGACCCTCTCCCCCCACCTGGACTAGCTCTGGGCCAGGGAGGCGTGGGCCTCGCGGAGTTCGCGCTTGAGGATCTTGCCGCTCGGGTTCTTCGGCAGCGCCTCGGCGATCACGACGTACTTCGGCCGCTTGTAGGGGGCGAGCCGCTCCCGGGCGTGCGCGTTCACGTCGTCGGCTCCGAGGGACGCGCCCGCCTTGGGCACCACCACCGCCGTGACGGCCTCGATCCAGTGGGGGTGGCGGATGCCGAACACGGCGACCTCGGCGACGCCCTCCAGCTCGTAGATCGCCTCCTCGACCTCGCGGCTCGCGACGTTCTCGCCACCGGTCTTGATCATGTCCTTCTTCCGGTCGACCACCGACAGGTAGCCGTCCTCGGTCATGATCCCGAGGTCGCCCGAGTGGAACCATCCGCCGCGGAACGCCTCGGCGGTCTTCTCCTCGTCGCGGTAGTAGCCCAGCGCCGCGTGCGGGCTGCGGTGGACGATCTCGCCGACCTCCCCCGGCGCCACCGGGTTCCCGTCGTCGTCCACCAGCACGGTCTCGACGTTGATCGCCGCGCGTCCCGCGCTGCCCGCGCGCTCCAGCTGCTCGTCCGGGCGCAGGATCGTGGCGAGCGGCGCCATCTCGGTCTGCCCGTAGAAGTTCCACAGCCGCACGTCGGGCAGCCGCCGCCGCAGCTCGCGGAGCACCTCCACGGGCATCGGCGACGCGCCGTAGTAGCCCTTCCGCAGGCTGGACAGGTCGCGGGTGTCGAAGTCGGGGTGCCGCAGCAGCGAGATCCACACGGTCGGCGGGCAGAACAGCTTGGTGACCTTCTCCCGCTCGATCGTCTCCAGCAGCGACGCGGGATCCGGGCCCGGCAGGATGATGCTCGTCGCCCCCAGGTACACGTCGACGCTGAAGAAGCAGTCGAGCTGCGCGCAGTGGTACATCGGCAGCGCGTGCGCCTCGACGTCGTCCTCGCTCATCTCGCCGTCGACGATGCAGCTCACGTACTGGCTGATCAGCGACCGGCTCGTCAGCATGACGCCCTTGGGCCGCGACTCGGTCCCGGACGTGTACATCAGCCGCAGCGGATCGTCGTCCTCCACCGGCACGTCCGGCGCCTCGTCGGGCCCCTCGGCGGCCCAGCCGTCGACGTCCTCCCACCCGCCGGCCGGAGCGCCGATCACCCCGCGGACCCCGCCGTCTACGCCCGCGATCGCGAGCGCCTTCTCGGCCGTGGGCACCAGCACGTCCTCGGCCACGATCCCGGACGCCCCGGAATGCCCGAGGATGTAGCCGATCTCGTCCGCGTTGAGCATGAAGTTCACCGGGACGAGCACCACCCCGAGCTTCGCCGTCGCGAACGCCAGCACCGCGTACTGCCTGCAGTTGTGGCTCACCAGCGCGAGCCGGTCGCCCTTCCCGAGCCCCCGCGCGGCGAGCGCGTGCGCCGTCCGGTTCACCGCCGCGTCGAACTCCGCGAACGTCCACCGGACGTCCCCGTCCACGATCGCCACCTTGCCCGGACTCCGCCGAGCCGTCCGATGCAGGAGATCCCCGTACGAGTGCCGCCGGGCACGAGCGACCGATCCGGACATGGGCGCCTCCCGTGAAACCGCTGCTTAGGCCCACTTTCGACCATTCCGGCGATCATAACCACGCACCCCGGACGGCGACCAGGGTCAGCGGCCGCTCGTGTCCGCCTCGCCGAGGCGCCCGCGACCGCCGCGCGGAGAGGGACACCCGAGAGTCCGAAATCGAACAGCCACAGAACAATGCGCGCCAACACAGCCGTATTAGAAGCCGCCCCACCAGACGAAGGAAAAAGGGGGTCTAGGGGCAAAGCCCCAGGGGTGGGCGGGCGGGGGATGGCGGAGGCACGGGGGGTTCGGGGGGTCGCCCCCCGGTAAAACGCGGAGAATCCCCGGGAAGGTGCGCGAAGTGCACCGACCAGGGGATTCCCGATTCGTAGCGGGGGCAGGATTTGAACCTGCGACCTCTGGGTTATGAGCCCAGCGAGCTACCGAACTGCTCCACCCCGCGTCGCGTTGATGTCTTAACTGTATGGGGTGTGGGGTGGTTGTGCAAATTGGTTTCAGCCGGTGCAGGAGGGGACGGTGCCCTTGCCGGTGGTGAGGGCGTTGAGGGCTTGGCGGGCGTCCTTGAGGGTGTCGGTGCGGACGAGGCGGAGGCCGTCGGGGCGGGCTTCGACGGCGGCGGCGCAGTTGCCCTTGGGGGTGAGGAAGACGGTGGCGCCCGCGCGGCGGGCGGCGATCATCTTCTGTTCGATGCCGCCGATGGGGCCGACTCGGCCGTCGGGGGTGATGGTGCCGGTGCCGGCGACGAATCTTCCGCCGGTGAGGGGGCCGGGGGTGAGCTTGTCGATGATGGCGAGGGAGAAGATGAGGCCGGCGGAGGGGCCGCCGATGTCGCCGATGCTGATGTCGATCTCGAAGGGGAACTTGTAGTCGCCGGCGAGGACGACGCCGACGACGGCTCCGCCGTCGGGGCCCTTGGTGGTGGGGATCCGCTGCCGGCTCTCGTCGCCGTCGCGCCGGACGGTGAGGGTGACGGTCTCGCCGGGCCGGACGCCGTTCATGATGTCGCTGACCTGCTGGACTTTGGTGACGGCGGTGCCGTTGACGGCGGTGATCTCGTCGCCGGCCTTGAGCTTGCCGTCGGCGGGCCGCCCTTTCTGGACGCTGTCGACGACGACGCGGGTCCCGACGGGGATGCCGAGTTCGCGGAGGGCGGCGGCTTCGGCGTCCTCCTGGGAGTCGCGCATCTGCCGGGTGTTCTGTTCGTCGACCTCTTCGGGCGATTCGTCGTCGGGGAAGATGGTCTCTTCGGGGACGACGGCGGTGTCGCCGTCGAGCCAGCCGCGGAGGGCGGTGAGGAGGTCGATGCGTCCGCCGGGGCCGCCGCGGTAGGTGACGGTGGTGAAGTTGAGGTTGCCTTCGGTGGGGTAGGTCTGCCGCCCGTCGATGGCGATGAGGGGTTCGCCTTTGGCGTTGTCGGCGAGGGTGTTCTGGGTGGGGCCCGGCATCAGCGTGACGTACGGGACCGGCATGAGGGAGCCGACGAGGGCCAGCACCAGGACGAGCACGCTCGCGGCGGTGAGCGTGGCGGCACGACGAGACATGGTCGGAACTCTATGCGGCGCGCCGGTGTCAGCAGGCCCCGACCCATTCGTCGCCTCCGTCGGCGAACGTCTGGTGTTTCCAGATGGGGACCTGCGCCTTGAGGTCGTCGATGAGGCGGCGGCAGGCGTCGAACGCTTCGGCGCGGTGGGGGCAGGACGCGGCGACGACGACGGCGAGGTCGCCGATCTGGAGGTCGCCGACGCGGTGGAGGGCGGCGAGCGCCCGCACGGGGTGGTCGGCGGCGACTTTCTCCATGACGGCGCGCAGTTCGCGTTCGACGGTGGGGTGGGCGCTGTAGGAGAGGGCGCTGACGGCGCGGGCGTGGTCGTGGTCGCGGACGGTGCCGACGAACAGGGCGGTGCCGCCGGCGGCGGGGTCGCCGACGGCGCCGAAGACCTCGTCGACGGACAGTGGCGTCTCGCGGACGCCGATGAGCCGGATGACGGGGGGTGCTTCGGCGCTGTCGTCGTTCACGTCTCGCACACTACCTTCCGGACGGATCTTCGGGTTCGTCCGGTTCGAAGGTGCCGGCGAGCGCTTCGGCGAGGGCGGGGACGAGGTCGGGTCCGGCGACGACCTCGTCGTCGGCGTCGTGGCGGCGGAGCCGGAGGGCGGAGTGCCGGGCGCCGTCCCGCAGCACGCCGACGATCATGCGGACGTCTTCGCGGCGGGGGTGCTGGGCGGCGAACGCGGCGGCCTCGGCCTCGTCGGCGGGGATGTCGTCCTCGACTTCGGGGGGCAGGACGACCCGTTCGATGACGAGGGCGCAGCCGTCGACGGCGTCGGGCCAGGCGATGGCGGCGAGGGCGTCCTCGACGGCGGCCTGTTCGGGGAGCGCGGGCTGTTCGAGGGCGGCGAGCGTGTCGGCGTCGGCGGGGAGGCCGAGCTGGTCGGCGAGTTCGGGTTCGGCGGCGCGCAGTTCGGAGCTGCGGACGAGGGCGTAGAGGCGGGGTGCGGCGTCCCATCCTTCCTGTGCGGTATGGCGTTCGAGGTCCAGGACGACTTCTTCCAGTAGGCTCACGGGCCCATCTTTCCCCTAATCGGTCCGGGGACATGCGGGAACCCCGGTTCCAGTCGGTAAGTTGCTTACACAGCACCGGCCGGCGGCCGGTGGCGCGATCTCGATCGGAGTGGGGCCTTGACCTTCCGGACTCCCGGCCTCGGACGCCGAGCAGGCGGCGGCCGCGCACGGCCGTTGCTGCCCGCGCTGGTGGCGCTGGCGCTGTTGCTTGTGGCCTTCGTGGTCTTCACCGCTTTCTATACCGACTTGTTGTGGTACCAGTCGGTCGGTTTCGAGGCGGTCTTCACGACGCAGTTGAAGGCGCGGGCGGTCCTGTTCTTCGGGGCGGGGCTGCTGATGGCGCTGCTGGTGGGCGCGAACGTCCTGGTGGCCTACCGGCTGCGGCCCGCGTACCGGCCGCTGTCGGTGGAGCAGCAGGGCCTGGAGCGGTACCGGGCGGTGATCGATCCGCGGCGTCGGCTGATCGCGATCACGCTGCTGGGGCTGCTGGGCGTTTTCACGGGCGCGTCGGTGTCGGGGCAGTGGCCGACGTGGCTGGCGTTCATGAACCGGACGCCGTTCGGCGTCGAGGATCCGCAGTTCCACAAGGACGTCTCGTTCTACGTCTTCACGTACCCGTTCATCCGGCTGCTGCTGGGGGTGGTGTTCGCGACGGTGATCCTGTCGATCCTCGCCGCGGTGATGGTGCACTACCTGTACGGGGGGCTGCGGCTGCAGGGCCCGGGCGACAAGGCGAGCCCGCCGGCGCGGGCGCACCTGTCGGTGCTGGTGGGCCTGTTCGTGCTGCTGAAGGCGGTGGCGTACTGGTACGACCGGTACGGGCTCGTCCATTCGGAGCGGGGCGTGACGACGGGCGCGTCCTATACGGACGTGAACGCGTTGATGCCCGCGAAGACGATCCTGGCGGTCATCGCGGTGCTGTGCGCGATCATGTTCTTCAGCAATCTGCTGCGCCGCGGGATGATGCTGCCGGGTGTGGGTTTCACGCTGCTGGTGCTGTCGGCGATCCTGCTGGGCGGGATGTATCCGCTGCTGATCCAGCAGTTCCAGGTGAAGCCGGACGAGCTGGCGAAGGAGCGCCAGTACATCGAGCGCAATATCAAGGCGACGCGGCAGGCGTTCGGGGTGGAGGGCGCGAAGCTCATCCCGTACGGGGCGAAGCCGAAGACCGACCAGGCGACGCTGCGGGCGGAGGCGGAGAAGCTGGACGGCGCCCGCCTGCTGGACCCGAACGTCGTGGGCGAGACGTTCAAGCAGCAGCAGCGCATCCGGCCGTTCTACAACTTCCCCGACATCCTCGATGTGGACCGGTACGAGGTCGACGGCGAGATGATCGACACGATCGTCGCGCTGCGCGAACTGTCGGGCGCGCCGGAGGGGCAGCACAGCTGGATCAAGGACCGCATGGTCTACACGCACGGGTACGGGTTCGTGTCGGCGTACGCGGACCGGCTCGCGGGGGGCGGGGTGCCGGACTACATCACCCGTGACATGTCCGTCTCCGCGAACCAGCGGATCAACGTGACCCGCCCGGAGATCTACTTCGGGGAGCGGACGCCCGCGTACTCGGTGGTCGGCGGAGCCGGCCAGCAGGAGCTGAACTACCCGGACAACAGCGAGAACGGGCAGCAGACGAGCAACTACGGCGGGGACGGCGGCGTCTCGATCGACTCGTTCTTCCACAAGCTGCTGTACGCGACGAAGTTCCAGGACAAGAACCTGCTGCTGTCGGGCGCGATCAACGACGGGGCGAAGATCCTCTACGACCGCTCGCCGATGGAGCGCGTCCAGAAGGCCGCGCCGTGGCTGAAGCTGGACGGCGACCCGTACCCGTCCGTGGTGAACGGCCGGATCGTCTGGATCGTCGACGGCTACACGGCGTCGAACAGCTACCCGTACTCGGAGGAGATCAGCCTCGGCGAGGCCACGCGGGACACCATCACCGAGACTCGTTCGGCGGTCGCGCGGCAGTCCGACGACCATGTCAACTACATGCGCAACTCGGTGAAGGCGACGGTGGACGCCTATGACGGGTCGGTGCGCCTGTACCAGTGGGACGACAAGGACCCGATCCTCAAGACGTGGATGAAGGTCTTCGACGGGACCGTCCAGCCCCGTTCGCAGATTCCTCCCGAGTTGGAGAAGCACTTCCGCTACCCGCAGGACCTGTTCAAGGTGCAGCGGACGATCCTGGCCAAGTACCACGTGACCGACCCGGCCGCCTTCTACAGCGGTGAGGGCTTCTGGGAGGTCCCCGAGGACCCCAGCGCCAAGGGGAAGCGGCAGCCGCCGTACTACCAGAGCCTGCGGATGCCGGGGCAGGCCGAGGAGTCGTTCTCGCTCACCACGGTGTTCAACCCGCGCAACAACCAGCAGCTTGCGGCGTTCATGGCGGTGGGCTCCACGCCCGGACGCGATTACGGGCAGATCAGCATCCTGCAGATGCCGCGTAACGCGCAGCCGCCGGGCCTCAGCCAGGTGCAGAACGAGTTCGAGACCGACCCCCGGGTCAAGGAGGATCTGAACTCGCTGAGGCTCGGACAGACGGACACCATCGGCGGCAACCTCCTGACGCTCCCGTTCAGCGGCGGACTGCTGTACGTGGAGCCGATGTACGCGATCCAGGAGAGCGCCAAGCAGCCGTATCCCGTCCTCGGCGCGGTCCTGGCCAGGTACGGCAACACGATCGTCCTGGCGAACACGCTGGACGAGGCGCTGGCTCAGATCGTCGGGGACAGCGCTCCGCCGGACGGCGGGCAGGACGAGGGGCAGGACGGCGGAGAGCCCGGGGAGGGCGACGGCGGGACCGGCGGCGCCCTCACCCCGGAGGCGCAGCAGGCGATCAACGATCTGAAGAAGGCGGTCACCGACTACGAGGAGGCGCAGAAGTCCCTCGACTACGACAAGATGGGCCAGGCCTGGGAGGCGATCAAGAAGGCGCGGGACGCGCTGGCCACCGCCCAGCAGACCAAGCCGGAGTCGTAGGCCGCGCCGCCGCGAGGACGTTCGAGGGCCGCCGCCCGTCGCCGGGCGGCGGCCCTCGCCGCGTCGAGGCTCGTCCTCCGGGTCAGGTCCTGCGGCGCTTGCGCGCCCGGCGGATCGCGGCGGCGGCGCCGATCGCGGCGACGGTGGCGCCCGCGGCGGTGGCGGCGGCGGCTTCCCGCCCGCCGACGCGGCGGCCGACGACCGCGTGCCTTCCGGCGATCTCGTCCATCAGCCCGCGCAGGGCCGCGGCGTTGTCGTACATGGGTTTCCAGCCGGCGGCGCGCAGCCGGGCGCAGTCGACGACCCACGGGTAGGCGACGTAGCGCAGCTCGGTGGCGGGCGCCGGGGTCATGCCGAGGCGGTGCAGGCGCTGGGCCGTCCCGAAGGTGAGGGCGGCGGGCAGTTCGAAGCCGCGCTTGCCGGTGATCTCGGCGACCTCGTCGGGCCCGATCCAGCCCTCGCAGCCGACGGCGACGGGTCCGGGGACGTGCTCGGTGACGATCAGGTCGAGGGCGGACGCGAGGTCCTCGATGTGGCAGAACTGCCAGCCGGGGGTGCTGCCCTTGACCGACAGCAGCCGGGGCGCCTCGAAGTGCCGGGTGACGAGGGTGTCGACGCCGGGCCCGACGAGCGCGGCGGGGCGGACGACGGTGATGTCGAGCCCGGGGTGGGCGAGCGGCGCGGTGGCGGCGAGCTCCTCGATCTCCAGGTGGTCGCCGGCGATGCCGGTGTCGGCCTCGGCGAGCAGCGGCGCGTCCTCGGGGAGCGGGACGTCGTTGCCCGGTTCAGCGCCGTACACCATGGCGCTGGTGACGAGCACGACCCGCCGGACGCGCGCGGCGGCCGCGGCGGTGACGACGGTCTGGGCGCCCCGCACGTTGTGGGTGCGGCGTTCCCGCTGGTCGATCTCGGGCGACTGCTCCACGTCGAGGTGGACGATCACGTCGACGTCCGACAGCCGGCCCGACAGCAGCGGGTCGCGGACGTCCATGACGCGCCAGGTGACTCCGGGCACGTCGCCGCGCTGCCCGTCGATGGCCACGACCTTGCGGATCTCCTCGCGCTCGGCGAGCCGGGCGGCCAGCAGCCGCCCCGCTCCGGTGGCCGCGCCGGTGACCGCGACGACCGGGCTCTTGCTACGCCGAGGGCGAACCTTGCCCGTTGCCACGGAGGTGCCCCCTTCCTTTTGTTCGCGACCTTGCCGGGACCGGCTAACGTTGCGGATATGAGCCCATCATGCATCCCAGGGGCGAACCGATATGAGTGACACTCCCTTCGGCTTCAACCGTCCCGGTGACGGAGACGACGACCGGCCCCAGGATCCATTCAAGGCCATGGGCGGCGACATGGCGCAGTTCGCCGACATGCTGCACCGGTTCGCCGACATGATCGGCGGCCAGGGCGCGGCCGGTGCGGGCGGCCCGGGCGGCGGCCCCCTGAACTGGGATCTGGCCAAGAACATCGCCCGGCACTCGGTGGCCGAGAAGGGCGACCCGTCGATCGTGGACGCCGAGCGGCGCCAGGTCGAGGAGGCGCTGCGGCTGGCCGAGCTCTGGCTCGACGAGGGCACGACGCTGCCCGCCGGCATCCGGACGCCGCAGGCGTGGAGCCGGTCGGAGTGGATCGAGCAGACGCTGCCGGTGTGGGCGAAGGTCTGCGACCCGATCGCGGCGCGCATGGTCGAGTCCATGGGCGGCGCGCTCGGCGGCGGCGAGATCCCCGCGGACGTCCAGGCGATGGCCGGGCCGCTGATCGGCATGGTCAAGCAGATGGCGGGCGCGATGGTCGGCGGGCAGGCCGGGCAGGCGCTCGGCGAGCTGGCCCGCGAGGTGACCGGCTCGGCGGACGTCGGGCTGCCGCTGGCGCCGGACGGCGTCGGGGCGCTGCTGCCCGCGGGGGTCGAGGCGTTCGGGTCGGGCCTCGAGGTGTCCGGCGACGAGGTGCGGCTGTACCTGGCGCTGCGCGAGGCGGCCCACCAGCGGCTGTTCGCGCACGTCCCGTGGCTGCGGTCGCATCTGCTGGGCGCGGTCGAGGAGTACGCGCGCGGCATCACCGTGGACCTGTCGGGCATCGAGCAGGCCGTGCAGGGCCTCGATCTGAGCAATCCGCAGGCGATCCAGGACGCGCTGGGCGGCGAGATCTCGCTGCAGCCGGAGGAGTCGCCGCGGCAGAAGGCGGCGCTGGCCCGGCTGGAGACGACGCTGGCGCTGGTCGAGGGCTGGGTCGACACGGTCGTGAACCGGGCGGCGGAGAACCGGCTGCCGGAGGCCGGGAAGCTGGCCGAGGCGGTGCGGCGGCGCCGCGCGACCGGCGGTCCGGCGGAGCGGACGTTCGCGACGCTGGTGGGGCTGGAGCTGCGGCCCCGGCGGCTGCGCGAGGCGGCGGCGCTGTGGCGGACGCTGACGGACGTGCGGGGCGTGGACGGCCGGGACGCGGTGTGGGAGCACCCGGACCTGCTGCCGACGTCGGACGACCTGGACGACCCGGACGGGTTCGTGCACGGCCGCGAGGACGCCCTGTCGGACCTGGATCTGTCGAAGCTCACCAAGGGCGAGGGCCCGGCCGGGGCCGCCGACGAGGCGAAGGACGAGCCGAAGGACGAGGCCGCGGACGACGACCGGAAGGACGACGACCGGAAGGACGACGGGCCGGACGACGGGCCGGACGACGGGCCCGGCGACGGCGGGTCCGGCGACGCGGGGCCGCGGCGGTGAGCCGGCAGCGGCCGCACCGGGTGAGCGGCTGCCGGTACGAGCCGGGCTCGTCGACGAACGTGATCCGGCGGCGGGTCGCGCGGGCGAGCCTGTGCTGGCAGCGGCCCATCGATCAGGAGCGTCGGCGCCGCCATCTCGTCAACTCCCGGTACCCGCGCATCGGGCGCGCATGAGGGACGACTCGGGACGGCTGCTCGCCGCGGTCACGCTCGGCAAGAACGTGACCGACGTGCTGCGCCGCTGGCGCCCGCCGGACGACGCCCAGCGCGAGCTGGCGCTCGATTTCCTGCGGCACCTGCGCGATCACACGCTGGACGGCCTGTGGCGGGAGTGCGCGGCGGGGCACATCACCGCGAGCACGCTTGTGCTGGACTCGACGCGCACCCGGGTGCTGCTGACGCTGCACTCGAAGATCAAGGCGTGGCTGCAGCTCGGCGGGCATCTGGAGCCGGGCGATGCGACGCTGGCGGACGCGGCGCTGCGGGAGGCGGCGGAGGAGTCGGGCATCCGCGGGCTGCGGCTGCTCGGCGCCGGTCCCGTGCAGCTCGACCGGCACGCCGTGCGCTGCCATCCGGAGGGCTCGTGGCACCTGGACGTCCAGTACGCGGCGGTCGCCCCGCCGGGCGCGCGGCACGTGGTGAGCGACGAGTCCGACGATCTCGCGTGGTTCCCGGTGGACGCGCTGCCCGAGCCGACGGACGACGCGCTGCGCCGCCTCGTCGCGCGGGCCGTCCGGGCCTGAGTCCGGCCCCGGCCGGGCCGGGCGCTCAGCCGTGCAGCGGGTGCCCCTCCAGCAGGGCGCGGGTGTTCTCCCAGCCCTCCAGGCCGGGGTCGAGGAACCTCAGGTCGGCGGCGGTGCGGATGCGGTGCCAGCCGGGTCCCTGCGGGACGAGCCCGGGGCGCGGCGCGGCGGCGCGCAGCCGGGCGAGCGCGTCGGGGGTGTCGAGGTCGACCTCGGTGAGTGCGCCGGCGAGCCAGCCGGGCAGCGGGAGGCGGGCGGCGAGCGCGACGAGGCCGTCCGGACGGGCGGCGCAGGCGGCCGCCGGGGCCTGCCCCAGCGCCCGGAACAGCTTGCCGATCAGCAGCGGCGGCAGGTCGGGGGCGTCGCCCGCGACGAGCACGGCCTCCGCGGCGCCGGCGGCGTGCAGCGCCGCGAACGCGTCCGGCGGGGTCGCCGCGCGGACGATCGGCGTGCCGGGCCACGTGACGGCTTCGGCGTCCGGCTGGTCGGGCGGGTCCAGCACGAGGGCGGGGGTGACCAGCTCGAGGCCGGCGACGACCTCGTAGGCGTCCTCGAGCAGCGCGAGCCGGAACTCGCCGGGGTCGACGCCGGGCGGGGCCGCGCCGCGACCGCCGTCCGGTGGGGCGTGCGACAGCACCGCGGCGTGGCGGGCGGAGCTCAACCGGCGACCCCGTACCGCTCGTCGCGGTGCAGGGCGTCGCCGCGGTGGGCGTCCTTGCCGGGGTCGCCGCCGGGCGCGTCCGCCTCCATGGGCAGGTGCGCGGCGGCGGCGACGCCCTCGAGGTAGCCGCGGGCGCGGTCGGCCTTCGGGTAGTTGCCGACCAGTTCCCAGAAGTCGGCGCCGTGGCCGGGGATCAGCAGGTGCGCCAGCTCGTGGACCAGGACGTAGTCGACGACCCAGCCGGGCATGCCGCGCAGCCGTGCGGAGAGCCGGATCGTCCCGTCGTCGGGGGTGCACGATCCCCAGCGGGTGCGCTGGTTGTCGACCCAGCGGACGCTGACGGGATCGGCACGGCCGTCCAGGTAACGGCGGGACAGTTCGCGGGCGCGGGCCTCAAGGTCGGCGTCGCTGGGACGCCGCTTGCGTTCGCGCTCCTCCAGCCGTTCCAGGATGGTCGCGATCCACTGTTCCTCTTCGGCCTTGCTCAGCCTGGACGGAACCATCACCACCACCTTGTCCCCGTCGCGGTAGGCGGACACCGTCCGCCTGCGGCGGGAGCTGCGGCGGACCTCAACGTTTGGGGGCACGCCAGAACCGTACCCAAAAATTTGCGTCCACCACAGGGGGTGTTTGGCGTTTTCGCAGGTCAGACGCCATGTTTTAACCGCTTCATAGCGGCGCGCACACGTCCGCGCAACCTTGCCGCGGCCCGCGGCGGCCGTTACGCGTCCCGATCCGTGGTATTGATCATTCGCCGGTGAAGCGGGGGGCGCGGCGTTCCCGCTGCGCGGCGAGGCCCTCGGCCATGTCCTTCGTGGCCATCGTGACGGGCTGCGCGAGCGACTCCCAGCGCAGCGCCGACTCCATGTCGGGGTGGCCGCCTCCGGCCAGCGCGACCTTCGTGAGCCGGGTCGCGACGGGCGCCTGCGCGGCGACGCGTCCGGCGACCTCCAGGGCCTCCGCCAGCACCCGCTCCCGGGGGACGGCGCGGTTCACCAGGCCGGACGCCTCGGCTTCGGCCCCGGTGAGGACGCGTCCCGCGAGCAGCATCTCCCGGGCGAGCGGCAGTCCGGCGACCTCGGGGAACAGCCAGGTGGCGGCCATGCCCGGGTGCAGGCCGAGGGCGGTGAACGGGGCGAGGAGCTTGGCGTCAGCGGCGGCGTACCGCAGGTCGCAGGCCAGGGCGAGGCAGAGCCCGGCGCCGACGGCGTGCCCGTTGACGGCGGCGATCGTGGGGACCTCGAGGTCCCGGACGGCGAGCCACGTCCGGTAGAACTCCAGCATCCGGTCGCGCAGCGCCGGGACGGCCTCGGAGTTCGTGTCGGCGAGCCACGACAGGTCGCCGCCGGAACTGAACGCGCTGCCCGCGCCGGTGACCACGACGCAGCGCACCCGGTGATCGGCGCGCAGATCCGCGACGGCCTTTTTCCAGGCCGCGGTCATGTCATCGGCCATCGCATTGCGGCGGTCGGGATCGTTCAGGGTGAGAACGGCGATTCCGTCCGGGCGGCGTTCCACGAGCAGCTCTTCGGGCACGGGACGCACCGTACCGTGCGGCCCGCGGGCGCCGCGCGGCGGGGCGCGAAGACGCGTGAGAAAGCGCACACTTACCACATTTGCGCTGGTCATGCGAGTGCGTTGTTTCCGGCCATGTCGATTGTTCATCCGGCACTGTGGCGGAAACGGCGGCCGATCGCGGAGAATGGCCGGGTGAGCGATCTTCCCCGCCGCGCGGTGACGCGGTCAGCAAAGCTGGCGTCCCTCCCCCTCGGCTTCGCGGGGCGTACCGCCCTGGGCGTGGGGAAGCGGACCTTCGGACGACCCGCCGAGGCCGTCGCGCTCGAGATCCAGACGCGCACCGCCGAGCAGTTGTTCAAGGTGCTCGGCGAGCTCAAGGGCGGAGCGATGAAGCTCGGCCAGATGCTGTCGATCTTCGAGGCGGCGCTGCCGCCGGAGATCGCCGGCCCGTACCGCGCCACCCTGACCAAGCTCCAGGAGGCCGCTCCCCCGCTGCCCGCGTCGGCCGTGCACAAGGTCCTCGCCCAGGCGCTCGGGGACGACTGGCGCGACTCGTTCGCCGAGTTCGACGACGAGCCCGCCGCCGCGGCGTCCATCGGGCAGGTGCACAAGGCCGTCTGGCACGACGGCCGCACGGTCGCCGTCAAGGTGCAGTACCCCGGCGCCGGCAAGGCCCTGATCAGCGACTTCAACCAGCTCGCCCGCGTCGGGCG
The DNA here is from genome assembly GCF_042675525.1 of Actinomadura sediminis. Lineage (NCBI taxonomy): Bacteria > Bacillati > Actinomycetota > Actinomycetes > Streptosporangiales > Thermomonosporaceae > Actinomadura > Actinomadura sediminis. The sequence continues at coordinate 78,730 of NZ_JBHTJA010000017.1, read as the reverse complement.
GCTGTTCGGGGTGCTGATGCCCGGCCTCGACGTCAAGACGATGCTCGCCGAGCTCAAGGAGCGGGTCGCCGAGGAGCTCGATTACGAGATCGAGGCCGAGTCGCAGACGATCATCCGTGCGGCGTACCTCGACGACCCCGATTTCTACATCCCCGAGGTGATCGCCCAGTCCGGCGACGTCCTGGTCACCGAGTGGATCGACGGCACCCCGCTCTCGAAGATCATCAGCGAGGGCGACCAGGAGACCCGCAACCACGCCGCGCTCCTGTACTGCCGGTTCCTGCTGTCGGGCCCGAAGCGGTCCGAACTCCTGCACGGCGACCCCCACCCGGGCAACTTCCGGCTCCTCGACGACGGGCGCCTCGGCGTCATGGACTTCGGCGCCGTCGACCACATCCCCGGCGGGTTCCAGCAGCGGCTCGGCCTCCTGCTGCGCATCGGCACGATGGCCGACATCGACGAGGTCGAGGAGGCCCTGCGCCGCGAGGACTTCATCCGCGAGGGCGTCGAGATCGACACCGAGTCGCTGCAGGGCTTCCTCGCGCCGATCACCGAGCCGTTCGTCACCGAGACGTTCGCGTTCAACCGGGAGTGGCTGCGCGAGCAGGCCGCCCGCGTCACCGACCTGCGCCCGACCAACGTCGTCCGGCAGCTCAACCTCCCGCCCGAGTACGTGATCATCCACCGGGTCCTGTCGGCGGGCACCGGCGTGCTCTGCCAGCTCGACTGCGAGATCCCGGCCCGTGCCGAGTCGCTCAAGTGGATCCCCGGCTTCGCCGACGACGAGGACGAGGAACTCGTCTCCGGCTGACCCCCGGCGCCAGGCGCCGCTTTGGACGGGAACAGGAAGGGCCCCGCACGCCGCGTCGGCGTGCGGGGCCCTTCTTCGCGGCGTCCGGCAGTGGGGGCCGGACGCCTCCTGCGGGCCCGCCGGGAGGCGCGCCGCGCTCGCGCCCGGAACGGGCGCGGACGCGCGGCCGCCTGCGACCTCGCGGACCCCCGGGTCAGGCCCGGCCGTGCCTCCGTGGACGGCCGCGCGGGTTCGGGGTGGGGTCCGGGGCCGCCGTCGGGGCGAGCAGGACGCGGCGGACGCGCGACGCGCGGATCTGTGCGTCCCGGCGGGCGCGGCGCAGCGCCCGCACCCGGACGGCCAGTTCGTCGGCGGCGATCGCGGTCGTGGGGCCGGGCTCGGCGCCGAGTCCTTCGGTCATCGTCGTCATGTCGTCCTCCCGGGCCTGAAATGCCTTCCCGGGTGTTATTTCCCCTTTGGGGTCTTTGTGTTTCATTTCGCCGGCGGGAGGACGCGTATCGATTCGGATACGCGTCCTCCCGCCGGGCGGTCGGGTGCGGCTCACGGTGGGCTCATCGCCCGCGTCGCCGCGCCGGTGCGCGCGTGAACGGCGCCTCCGGCCGTCCTCAGACGGTCACGTCCTCCGGGCGGGGGTGCTTGCGGGGACGGCCGCGCGGCCGCTTGCGGGGCACGATCACGCCGCGGACGAACAGTTCACCGCCCCAGACACCCCAGGGCTCCTTCCGCTCGAGCGCCCCGGCGAGGCACTGCTTGCGGACGGGGCACTCCTGGCACAGCGCCTTGGCGAGCTCGACGTCGGCGGGGTCCTCGGCGAAGAACAGCTCCGGGTCGGTCCGGCACGGAAGCGTGAGGTCCTCCTCGCTCACTGCGAGGGCCCCCTGCATCACAGTCACCCTTGTTCCTCTCGTTGGATCTCAACGGGCGTGTCGGTGGGTCGTCTGGGCAAAAGAGAAGGCCGCGGATCCGGTGTCTGGATCCGCGGCCTGGGGGCTTGCCGGTGTCTTGCTAGACCGGTCGCCTCCAGGGGTACGGACCCGACACGCCGCCCATCAGGGTGGCGCCCTTGCGGGCCGTGGCCGAAGCCTGGATGGTCACGTCTTCGAGAAGGTGTTCGAAGACACTCCACCCCTGCTCGTCCTGGAATCGCTGCGCACGACGGACCCCGCGCAGATCACGGAGATCGCGCAGGTCACGCGGCTGCTCGCCGATTTCGGCGCAACGCCGGACGGCAGAGATCGCCTCGTTGCCGAGGATCGATCCGCCGATCGGCTCCTGACCGCCGGTGCCGGCGGACGCGCCGCGCAGTCTCGGCCTGCGCAGGACGTCGGCGGACACCGGGGAATAGGCGAGCGGGGAGCCGGGGCATGCGGCGTTCCGGGACGGCGTGTTCGAGAACATCGTGAAGATCACCGGACTGCACACCACCTCTCTGGCTCCTCGGGCCGGACCGGTCGGATCAAGATCCACCAGACGGCCGCCTGATTGCTCGCGTACGAGACTACGGGGACTTCGGCAAATCGAGCAAGGTATTTTTGACCTGCGGTTTTGTGGGTCACTTCACCAAGATCGCGGGGAACCCGGGCCGTCGCGACGGCGTCGAAACTCCCGGGAGAGCCCTGCGGGACGATCAGTCCGAAACGCGGACGAGCCCCTCCTGCATCACCGACACCACCAGCTCCCCGGAGCGGGTGAACACCTGCCCCCGCGCGAGCCCGCGCGCGCCCCCGGCGAACGGGGTGTCCTGGTAGTAGAGCAGCCACTCGTCCGCCCGGAACGGGCGGTGGAACCACATCGCGTGGTCGAGACTGGCGCCCATCGTCCGCTTGTCGCCCCAGGCGAGACCGTGGTTGAGCAGGACGGTGTCGAGGAGCGTCATGTCGGACGCGTACGTCATCAGGCACACGTGCAGCAGCGGGTCGTCCGGAAGCTCACCGTCGACCTTCAGCCACACCTTCGACTCCGGTGTGGCCAGCGACGGGTCCTTGGCGGCCTCCCACGTCAGCGGGGTGGCGTGCCGGATGTCGATGGGCCGCCGGTTCACGAACGCCTCGGCGCCGCGTCGGCCGAACAGGGGCGTCAGCCGGGTGAGGGAGTCGGGAAGGGTCTCGGGGTCGGGCGCGTCCGGCATCGGCGCCCGGTGCGCGGGGCCGTCCTCGACGATCTGGAACGACGCGGACAGCGTGAAGATCGCCTTGCCGTGCTGGACGGCGGTGACGCGGCGCGTGGTGAAGGACCGGCCGTCGCGGACCCGGTCGACCGTGTACACGATGGGGACGAGCGGGTCGCCCGGCCGCAGGAAGTACGCGTGCAGCGAATGCACGGGACGGTTGACCGGGACGGTGCGCCCGGCGGCGACCAGCGCCTGCCCGGCGACCTGCCCTCCGAAGACGCGTTGCCGCCGCTCGTCGGCGGTGCGGCCGCGGAAGATGTCGTTCTCGATCTGCTCGAGGTCCAGCAGGTCCAGCAGAGCCTTCAGAGTCTCCTTCACGCCCGACAGTCTCCCCCATCCGCCCGTGTGACCGGCCTCTCACCCCACGCGAAGCCGCCGCCGCGCGCCCGGAAGGCCCTGCTCAGACGCCGCACAGGCCGAGGACGGCGTCGCCGTAGCGGTCGAGCTTGACCTTGCCCACACCCGGGATCCGGGCGAGGTCCTCCCGCGACTCGGGCCGGTGCTCGGCGATCGCCTGCAGGGTCGCGTCGGTGAACACGACGTACGCGGGGATCCGCTGCTCGGCCGACACCTCGGCGCGCCAGTCCTTGAGGGCGGCCAGCAGCTCCTCGTTCAGCTCGGCCGGGCAGTCCTCGCAGCGGCCGAGCTTGCGCTCGACGGCCGCGGTCAGCGGGCGTCCGCACACCCGGCACGGCTGCGGCCCCTTCGCCGGACGCCGTTTCGCCGACCGGTCGAGACGGGCCGGGGTGTGCGTCGTGGTCTTGCCGGTGAGGCCGTCCAGGAACCGGGACGGGCGCCGCGCCTGGGCGCCGCCGGGAGAGCGCGCCAGCGCCCACGACAGGTGCAGGTGGACGCGCGCGCGCGTGATGCCCACGTAGAGCAGCCGGCGCTCCTCCTCCACCTGGGCGGGCGTCTTGGCGTAGATGATCGGGACGGTTCCCTCGGCGAGGCCCACGAGGAACACCGCGTCCCACTCCAGGCCCTTCGCGGCGTGCAGGGACGCGAGCGTGACGCCCTCCAGCGGCGGCGCGTGCTGCGCGGCCGCGCGCTCCTCCAGTTCGGCGACGAACTCGGGCAGGCCCGCCCCCGGATCGTCGGCGGCCATGTCCTCGGCGAGCTGCGCCAGCGCGGCCAGCGACTCCCACCGCGCGCGCGCCGCGCCCGCCCCTTCGGGCGGCCGGTCGGAGAACCCCGCGCCCGACAGCACGTGCCGCACCGTCCGGATCAGCCCGGTGCCGTCGGTCTCGGCGTCGGCGCCCGCGCGGGCCGCGCCCCGCAGCCGCACGACCGCCTCGCGCACCTCGGGCCGTTCGAAGAACCGTTCCGCGCCCCGCAGGACGTACGGGACGTTCGCGGCGGCGAGCGCCGACTCGTACATCTGCGACTGCGCGTTCGTCCGGAACAGGATCGCGATCTCGCGCGCCGGGACGCCCTCGTCGACGAGCTTGCGGACGCGCCGCGCGGTGTCGTCGGCCTCGGCGATCTCGTCGTCGTACTCGTTGAACACCGGCGCGGGCCCGTCGGGGCGCTGCGCCACCAGCTCCAGCGCGTGCCCGGACGCGGGCGCCCGCCCCAGCAGCCCGTTCGCCAGCCCCACCACCTGCGGCGTCGACCGGTAGTCGCGGACGAGCCGGACGACCTTCGCGCCGGGGTGGTCGGCGGTGAAGTTCAGCAGGTGGGCGGCGCTCGCACCGGTGAACGAGTAGATCGTCTGGTTGGGGTCGCCGACGACGCACAGGTCGTCGCGGTCGCCGACCCAGACGTCCAGCAGCATCTTCTGCAGCGGGTTGACGTCCTGGAACTCGTCCACGACGAAGTACCGGTACTGGTCGCGGACCTGGTTGGCGACCTCCCGGTGCTCGGTCAGCACGGCGGCGGTCAGCTCGAGCATCCCCTCGAAGTCGAGCAGGTTGCGCTGCCGCCGGAGCTCCTCGTACATCGCGTACGTCCGGGCCACGTCGGCGATCTCGACGGACGGGCGCCGCGCCGCCCGCGCGGCCGCCGCCGCGTAGTCCTCGGGGCGGTGCTGCGTGACCTTCGCCCACTCGATCTCGCCCGCGACGTCCCGCAGCTCGCCGCCGCCCAGCGACACGCCGATCTCGCGCGCCGCGTCCGCGACCACCCGGATCTTGGACTCCAGGATCTTCGGCGGCTCGCCCCCGACCACGCGCGGCCAGAAGTAGGTGAGCTGCCGCAGCGCCGCCGCGTGGAACGTGCGGGCCTGGACGCCGGGCGCGCCGAGCGCCCGCAGCCGCCCGCGCAGCTCCCCCGCCGCGCGGGTCGTGAACGTCACGGCCAGCACCCGCTGCGGCGCCACCACCCCGGTCCGCACCGCGTACGCGATGCGGTGCGTGATCGCCCGCGTCTTGCCCGTCCCGGCCCCCGCCAGGACGCACACCGGCCCCCGTACCGCCTCAGCGACGGCCCGCTGCTCGGGATCGAGTCCCTCCAGCACCGACTCCAACGACATCCCCCCATGTTCGCAGCAGTCACCGACCGGGTCGTCCCGCCTCGGCGATTGTGGACGACCGTCACCCCCCACGGAATGCGAACCGGGCGTCCGGTGTTCTTCGGTACGCGCGATCTCGCGCATCACGCGAACGACGAGGGAGGACGACGCACCGATGGCGACGCCCACCGCCGACCGGGCCGAGGTGCCCGCCGGGCAGCTCACCATGTACACGACCACCTGGTGCGGCTTCTGCCGGCGCCTCAAGAGCCAGCTCGCCCGGGACGGGATCGAGATGGTCGAGATCGACATCGAGCGCGACCCGAAGGCCGCCGAGTTCGTGATGAGCGTGAACGGCGGGAACCAGACCGTCCCGACCGTCGTCATCAACGACGGCGAGGTCGTCCTCACGAACCCCAGCGCGAAGGAAGTCAAGCGCCACCTCGCGGAGCTCGCGAGCGAGAACTGACGCTTCCGCCCACGACGGCCGAGACGCCGACGGCCCGCCGCACCCGCGCGGCGGGCCGTCGGCGTCTCGGCCGGCGGACCCGTAAGGCGCGGGCCGACCGATAGGACCAGAGGCCACGGACGGCCCCGCGTGCGCTGGAGCACGGAACCGCACATGGTCACAGCCGGAGCGTGGACCATCCCCGCGGCGGCGGGGAGGCCGAGCACCGCCGGCCAGTGGCGGACCCTCCGTCAGAACGGGGGCATGTTGGGGAGTTCGCCGCCGTACCAGCGCATGATGAGCTGGGCGGCGATGGACAGGGGGCCGGGGGCGACGATCTCGCCCGCGTCGATCGCGGCGCGCAGGCCGTCGCGGGTGTACCAGGCGGCGTCCAGGATCTCCTCCGGGTCGGGACGCAGCTCGGTCTCGTCCGTCACGGCGGTGAAGCCGAGCATGAGGCTCTGCGGCATCGGCCACGGCTGGCTGCCCAGGTAGCGGACGTCCCGGACGTGCAGGCCGACCTCCTCGTGGACCTCGCGGGCGACCGCCTGCTCGAGGGACTCGCCCGGTTCGACGAACCCGGCGAGGATCGAGCGGCGGTCGGCGGGCCACTGGGGGCCGCGGGCGAGCAGGACGCGGTCGTCCGGGTCCGTGACGAGCATGATCACGGCCGGGTCGACGCGCGGGAACTGCTGCGCGCCGTCCCGGGGGCAGACCCGGACGTGCCCGGCCTGCGCCACCCGCGTCCCGGTGCCGCAGCGGGGGCAGAACCGGTGGGTGGCGTGCCAGTGCTCGAGCGCGACGGCGTGGGTGAGCAGGCCGGAGTCGCGGTCGCCGAGGAGGGCGCCGACGCGGCGGAGGCCGGCGCGGTCGGCGCCCTCGACGGCGAACTCGCCGGCGACCGTGAAGTAGGCGGTGCCGTCGGCGTCGACGCCGAGGAGCAGGCGGTCGCCGTCCGGGGCCTGGGCGGGCGGGACGAAGACGAGCGCGGGCGCGGGCTCGTGCACGACCGGGGCGCGGCCCTCGTGGACCGGCAGGACGCGGGTGCGCGGGTCGTCCCACGCGGCCGCGAGCCAGGCGTCGTCGCCGCGCCGCTCGGCGGCCCGGTCCAGGGTGCCGCGCGCGAGCGCCAGCCATTCGAGCGGGCCGTCGGTCACCGTCATTCGTTCTCCCCCCGGTTCAGCGCAGCGCGCCGGCGAGTTCTTCCCACAGGTACGCGGCGGCTTCGGCGCCCTTGAGCAGCAGCGGGATCTCCACCTTCTCGTTCGGCGCGTGGATGCGGTCGTCGTCCAGCCCCACCGCGACGAAGATCAGCGGCGCGGCGAGGACGTCGGCGAGGTCGGCCTCGGGGCCGCTGCCGCCCTCGCGGGTGAACAGCACCTCGCGGCCGAACGCGCGTTCCATGGCGCGGCGGGCGGCGAGGACGCCCGGGGAGTCGATCGGCGAGAAGCACGGGCGGACCCCGCCGCCGGGGACGCGCACCTCGGCCTCGACGCCCGGCGGGACGCGCTCGGCCACCCAGGCCCGGAACGATTCCCGCACCTTGGCGGGGTCCTGGCCGGCGACGAGCCGGAACGAGATCTTGGCGTGCGCCTCGCGGGGCACGATCGTCTTGCCGCCGGCGCCGGTGTGCCCGCCCCACATGCCGTTGATCTCGGCGGTGGGACGCGCCCAGACGCGTTCGAGGGTCGTGTAGCCCCGCTCGCCGTGCGCGGCGCGGCTGTTCCCGGCGGTGCGGAGCCATTCGGCCTCGTCGAAGGGGAGTTTCGCGAACAGGGCGCGCTCGTCGGCGGTCAGGGGGACGACGTCGTCGTAGAAGCCGGGGAGCGTGACGCGCTCGTCGGCGTCGTGCAGGCCGGCGAGGAGCGCCGCCATGGCGTGCAGCGGGTTCGGGACGGCGCCGCCGAACGAGCCGGAGTGCAGGTCGGTCGCGGGGCCGCGGAGGGTGACCTCGGCCTCGGTGAGCCCGCGCATGCCGGTGCACATGGACGGGACGTCCGCGGCCCACATCGTGGTGTCGCTGATGACGACGGCGTCGCAGGCGAGCCGGTCGCGGCGCTCGCGCAGCAGGTCGGCGAAGTGCAGGGAGCCGGATTCCTCCTCGCCCTCGACGAGCAGCTTCACGGTGACGGGCGGGGCCTGCGCGCCGGTCGCGGCGAGCAGGGCGCGGAGCCCGAGCGTGTGGAAGAACACCTGGCCCTTGTCGTCGGACGCGCCGCGCCCGATGAGGCGGTCGCCGTCCTCGACGGGCGCGAAGGGGTCGGTGACCCACTCGTCGAGCGGCTCGACGGGCTGGACGTCGTGGTGCCCGTAGACGACGACGGACGGGGCGTCCGGGTCGGCGGCGGGCCATTCGGCGAACACGGCGGGCAGTCCGGGCGTGTCCCAGATCTCGACGGTGGGCCAGCCCTGGCCGCGCAGATGGTCGGCGAGCCAGCCGGCGGACCGGCGGACGTCGCCGACGTGGGCGGGGTCGCCCGAGATGGAGGGGATCGCCAGCCATTCCTTCAGGTCCGCGATGAACCGGTCGCGCTCGCCGCGGATGTACCCGACAACGTCGATGTTCTCGACTGCGTCGTTCACTTCCCATGCCCCTTTGCATGTCGTCGTACTGTCGTGCACAGTACGGGATCGCCGCACTCGCCCACGGGAGGGCCTCTTGATCCTCATCGATCCGCCGCTGTGGCCGGCGCGCGGCCGGGTGTGGTCGCACATGGTCAGCGACGTGTCCTACGCGGAGTTGCACGCGTTCGCGGAGGAACTGGGGATGCCGCCGCGCGCGTTCGACCGCGACCACTACGACGTCCCGTCCGAGTTGTATCAGGCGGCGGTCGCGCAGGGGGCGGTGCCGGTGGGCTGCCGGGAGCTGCTGTCGCGCCTGACGCGTGCGGGGCTGCGCCGCCGGAAGGTCGTGCGGGAGGCGCTGCGCGCGCGCACGCCCAGCGTGGACGCGTCCGTCGTGGACGCGCCCGTCGTGGACGCGTCAGGCGTTCAGTAGGGCCAGTTCCGTCCGGATGTTGTGCCGGGCGGTCTTCTCGAAGCGCGCGCGGGCCGGTGGCGTGTTGAACAGGGACGGCAGTTCGAGCAGGGAGTTGAGCACCTGCGCGCGTCCGGCCCGGTAGAGCTCCTCCGGGACGAACGCGTACTCCTCGCGGACGGCGGCGGCGTAGGCGGCGTACCGGTCGGGGCCGGCCCCGAGGATCGCGAGGTCGGCGTCGCACAGGACCTGCCCGTCGCGGTCGCCGGGTTCGGGGGCGTGCGCGGCGGTCAGCTCGACGAGCCGGACGACCTGCGCGACGTCGTCCGGGGACAGGTCGGTGTCGGCGAGCATGCGGTCGGCGAGGCGGGCGCTGCGCTGCTCGTTGTCGGCGCGCTCGGGGTCGTAGACGGCGTCGTGGAACCAGGCGGCGAGCCGCACGAGGTCGGGGGACGCGGCGTGGCCGGCGAGTTCCTCGACGAGGTCGAGGACCGCGGCGAGGTGCTCGCGCGTGTGGTAGCGGCGGTGCGGCTCGCCGTAGCGGGCGTCGAGCTCGGCGCCGATGTGCCGGGTGTGCGGCCCGGCCAGCGCGACCCACCGCTCGATGAGTTCCATGCCCCCATCTTGGCGGATCCGGGGACGGCGGGAGACACGCGGTGTCATCGTTCTTGCCCGGGGGGTGCGTGCCCGCCACTATGGTTGGCGATCTGGAGTTAGGCAAGGCTTACCTCACTGGAAAGGGCCCCTCGTGGCCGCCTCCCTCTACCTGGTCGCCGGGAAGGCGACCGACTCGGTGACGCACGGGTTCCTGCCCGCCGCCGCACGCCTCGGGCTCGACGCGGTCCTGCTCACCGACCGTCCCGCCGAGCACGCGGACGTCCCGCCGCCGGTCGGCGCGGTCGTCGAATGCGACGTCTCCGACTTCCGGGACGTCATCGACCGGATCGCCGCGCGCGGGGAGCCCGCCGGCGTCTTCTCCAACGGCGACTTCCTGCAGGCGCCGGCGGCGCTGGCCGCCGCGTACTTCGGGCTGCCGGGCAAGGACTGGCGGGCGGCCGCGCGGGCGAAGAACAAGGCGCTGGCCCGCCGCTGCCTCGCCCACCTCGACCCCGTGTTCTCCGCGGACGCCCGCGCGGTCCCGGCGGACGCGCCGTACCCGCTCGTCCTCAAGCCGCGCGAGGGCGTGGCCAGCGAGGACGTCTTCCTGGTGCGGGACGCGGACGAGCTGCGCGCCCGCGTCGCGGAGATCGGCGCGCGGCGCGCGGACCCGCTCGTCGCCGAGGAGTACCTGCCCGGGACGCTGCACACCCTCGAGACCCTCGGGGACGGGCACGAGGTGCGGGTGCTCGGGTCGTTCCGCACGGACGTGTCCCCGCCGCCCCACTTCGTCGAGGAACGCCTCGAATGGGCGCCCCCTCCCCCGGAGACCCCGCAGGTCCTCGCGCAGCTCGCGGCGCTCGGCGCGGGGTTCGGCGCGTGCCACACCGAGTTCGTCGTCCACGAGGGCCGCGCCCGGATCATCGAGGTGAACTACCGGCTGATCGGCGACCACTGCGACTTCCTGCTCGCCGACCTGCTGGGCGTCCCGCTGCACGAGCAGATCCTGCGCGTGCACCTCGGGGAGCGGCTGCCCCCGGCCGTCCCGCGGCCGCGCGGGCACGCCGTCGCCGAGCCGGTCATCGCCGACCGCGCGGGCCGCCTGGCCGCCGCGCCCGGACCCGTCGAGCTGGACGACGGCGGCGTGCGGCTCGCGTACCGGCCGCAGCGGGCGGTCGGCGACGAGGTCGCCCTCACCCGGACGAACCGGGACTACCTGGGTACCGTGCGCGCCATCGGGCCGGAACCGGACGGCGTCCGGGCGGCCCTCGCCCGCTTCCGCGCCGCCCACGAGTGGACGATCGCGTGACCGAGGGCGACGCCGCGTTCATGGACCCGCCCACCCGCGACCCCGCGTCCGCGAACCCCGAGGGGGCGCTCGCCGCGCGCGTCCTGGACGCCCTGCTGCGGGAGGACTACGGGGGCCTGCGGGGGCTCGTCCGGGAGGGGGCCCTGCACCTGCCGGGCCGCGCCGTGCGGCTCGCGAAGGCGTGCCCCGCGTTCCTGTCGGAGATCGAAGTGGACCCGGCGCAGAACCTCACGCTGGACGACGTCTTCCACGCCGTCCGGCGCCTCGCCCACCCCACGGACGACGTCGCCGCGTTCGAGCGCGAATGCCGGGACGCGCTCGCCGTCGCCGGGCTGCAGCGCGACGCGCGTCCCGCCGTGCACCGGCGGCTCGCCCGCGTCCCGGACGAGCTCCGCACCGGCCCGGGCGCCTTCTACGAGACCCTCGCCGCGTACAACGGGCATCCGGTGCATCCGACGAGCCTCAGCCGGACGGGCCTGACCCGGGCCGACCTGAGCCGCTACGCGCCCGAGTTCGCTCCCGTGTTCCCGCTGCGGTGGGCGTCCGTCCGCGGCGCGGTCCTCGCGGGCGACCCGCCGCCGTGGTGGCCCGAGCCGTCCGACGTCGGGCTGCCGCCCGGCGGGGCGCTCTTCCCCGTGCACCCCCTCGCCGCGCCGCACGTCCGCGCGCAGCCCGGCGCCGTCCTCGCACCGGACCCGTACCTGCGGGTCAGGCCGACGCTGTCGATGCGGACGGTCGCCGCGGCGCCGCTCGCGCACGTGAAGGTGCCGCTGCCGACCAGCACGCTCGGGCTGCGCAACCGCCGCACGATCGTGCCGGGCACGCTGCCGGACGGCGCGCTCGCCGAACGGATCCTGCGGCGCGTCCTCGACCGCGAACCCTCCCTGCCCGTCCTGCTGGCGGACGAGCAGACGTACGGGCACGCGCAGAACCCGCTGCTGGGCTACCTCGTGAGGCGCTTCCCGCCCGAGACGGCGCGCGCGCACGTCGTTCCCGTCGCGGCGTTACTGGCCGAGGCACCCGAACACGGCCACGTCATCGAACGCTGGGACGTCGAGGCCCTCTTCGCCTCCTACCTCGACGCGCTGTTCTCCTGGAACGTCACCCTGTTCCGTTACGGCATCGCCCTCGAAGCGCACCAGCAGAACGTGTCGCTCGTCCTGGGCGACGGCCCGCTCCGCCTCCTGATCAAGGACAACGACGGCGCGCTCATCGAGCCCGCCCGCCTCCGCGAGCGTCTCCCGCCGGTCCCGGACGCCGACCCGCGCGACCTCATCGACCGCCGCATGACGACCGGCGACCCCGACGCCCTCGCCCGCGTCTTCGTCACGATCACCCTGCACCTGTGCGCGGCGGCGCCCGCCCTCGGCCTCGCCGAGCGCGGCCTGCTCCCCTGGCGGACGGGACGCGCGCTCGTCCGCGACCGGCTCGCCGCGGCGCTCGGACCCGACGACGCGTTCCTGCGCTCCCGCACCCTCGACGCCGCCGCGCTGCCGGGCAAGGCCATGGTCACCGCCGGGACCCTCGTCGACAAGGCGCGGACCGGCTCCGCCGACATCAACAAGCACTACGGCCCGGCCGGGCCCAACTATCTACGGGACACCACGTGCTGCTGACCGACCCCGCCCTCTCGGCCGACGACGCCACCGCGACGGCACTGCTGAACTGCCTGATCCGGGAAGTGTGCGCGCCCGAGCAGCAGGTCCGCGCGGACGGCGGGCGCCTCGTCGTCCGGCTGCCCCGGGTGGACGTCGTCCTGCGCGCCCGCCTGGCCCGCCCGCCCGCCGGGCCCACCTACCGGCTCGAACCGCCCTACGAGGAGCGGCGCGGCGACGCCTGGACGCCCGCGCCGTGGCGCCGGCTCGCCGACCTCGTCGCCGGCGAGCTCGAACTCGCGACCGGGCGCGCGAACCCCGAGTTCCTCGCCCAGGTGGACGACAGCCGCACCGCACTCGCCGCGATCATCGAGGCCCGCGAGGACGCGCCGGCCCCACCGGACGACCGGTACGTCGCGTCCGAGCAGTCGCTCGTCGCCGGGCACCGCTTCCACCCGTCCCCCAAGGCGCGGCAGGGCGCACCCGGCGACTGGCTCAGGTACGCGCCGGAGGCCCGCGCGCGCTTCCGCCCGCACTGGCTCGCCGTCCCCGAGGAACTCGTCGCCGAAGAAGGCGACCCGGACGCGTTCGCGACACTGGAGAAGCACGGCCCGCCCCCGGGCCCCGGCCGCCGCCTGATCCCCGCGCACCCGTGGCAGTTGTCCCTGCTCTCCGACCGCCTGCACAGGGCCTTGCAGGCCGGGCTGCTCACCGACCTGGGGCCGTCCGACGCGGAAGCCGTCCCGACCTCCTCCGTCCGGACCGTTTACCTTCCGGACGCCGACGTCTTCTGCAAGTTCAGCCTCGACGTGCGCATCACCAACTGCGTGCGCAAGAACGCCTGGTACGAACTCGCAGGTGCGGTCGCACTGAACGACCTCCTGAACCCGGTGTTCGCGTCCATGGGCGTGACCCTCCTGGCCGAACCCGCCTACCGAACCGTCACGCTCGCGGACCGCCGCCTGTACGAAGGTCTGGGCGTGATCCTCCGCCAGGGCGTGAAGCACCTTCCCGGCACACCGCTCCTCGCGGGCGCCCTGGCCGACCCCTACGGCGCGCTCCTGCGATCCTTCCCCGCCATGTCGACCCCCGAGGGCGCGCTCACCTGGTGGGACGCCTACGTCGCCCAGGTCGCCCCGCCCGTCCTCCGCGCGTACCTGGACCACGGCATCGTCCTGGAACCGCACCTGCAGAACGTCCTGGTCTGCGTCGACGCCGACGGAGTACCGATCCACGCCGCGTTCCGCGACCTCGAAGGAACCAAGCTCGTCCAGGGCCGGTGGGACCTCGCCCACCTGCCGCCCCGCGTCGCGGAGAGCGTCACCTACGCGCCCGACCGGGGCTGGAACCGCGTCGTGTACTGCCTGCTGATCAACCACCTCACCGAGATCGCCGCCGCCGTCGCCGACCTGCACCCCGGCCTCGAACTGTGGCCGTCCGCCCGGCGTCACTTCGCCGCCCACGACCACCACCCGCAGGTCCGCGCCCTCCTGGCCGGGGTGCCGCTGCCCGCGAAGGCGAACCTGCGCACCCGCTGGTCCCGCACCGCCGACCGCGGCGCCGCCTACGTCCCCGCACCCAACCCGCTGGCGAGGCCACTGTGAAACTCGACAACGTCCCCGAACGCCTCCCCGCGTACGTGTACGACCTGCGGGGGCTCGCCGAACACGTCGCGTCCGTCCGCGCGGCGCTCGGCCCCACCGAACTCTTCTACGCCGCGAAGGCGAACCCGGACCCCGAGATCCTCCGCACGGTCGCACCCCACGTGGACGGCGTCGAAGTCTCCTCGGGCGGCGAACTGACCCACGTCCGCGAGACGCTCCCGCACATCCCCATCGCGTTCGGCGGCCCCGGCAAGACCGACGACGAACTCGCCCTCGCCCTCGGCGTCGACCGCGTCCACGTGGAGAGCCCCCGCGAACTGTCCCGCCTCGCCGCCCTCGGCCCCGCGAACGTCCTGCTCCGCGCGAACCTGCCCTTCCGCACGTCCGGCGCCGCCCTCGCGATGAGCGGCCCCTTCGGCATGGACGAGGACGCGCTCGCCGAGTGCGCCCGCCGCGCCCGCTCCACGGGCCTCACCCTCCGCGGCGTCCACGCCCACCTCGCCTCCGGCCTGGACGCCCCCGCGATGGTCGACCTCGCGACCCGCATCGTCGACTGGGCGGCGCCGTTCCTCGAGGAGCACGGCGTGGACGACCCGGAGATCAACGTCGGCGGCGGCATGGCCGTCGACTACACCGCCCCCGAGGCCCGCTTCGACTGGACGTCCTACGGCGCGGGCCTCCCGCCCGGCCATCGCCTCCGCGTCGAGCCGGGCCGCGCCCTCACCGCCTACCACGGCTGGTACGTCACCGACGTCCTCGACGTGAAGACGACCCGCGGCGAGACCCACGCGATCCTGCGCGGCGGCACCCACCACCTGCGAACCCCCGCGACCAAGGGCCACGACCAGCCCTTCGACGTCCTGACCTCGACCGCCGCCCCGGCCGCCCGCGCCACCCTCGTCGGCCAGCTCTGCACCCCGAAGGACGTCTTCGCCAGAGACGTCCCCGTCCCGCCCCTGTCACCGGGCGACGTCATCGCCTTCGCGATGGCGGGCGCCTACGCGTGGAACATCTCCCACCACGACTTCCTGATGCACCCCAAACCCACCTTCCACTACCTCCGCTGACCGGCCCCACTGCCCGGGTGACCGAGGACTTCGGCCCGTACACGTTCGCGGCCCGGCGGGTCGTGGAATCCGCTGCCGTGCACGCCGCCGCACTCGGACATCGACGCGCGGGCCCGGAACACCCCGTGAACGCCTGCGGTGGAGCGGGTCAGCAGTGGTCGAGCAGATGGGCCGACGGGCCGTAGTTGATCTTCCAGTCGGCGTAGACGCCGACCGTGCCGTCGGTGACGCAGCGGAGGCCGACGCTGATCCAGCGGACCTCGCGGTCGGGGTGGAGGGAGAAGCCGACGCCGATCTCGAACTCGGTCCCGCCGCACCCGGGACACTCGCACATGCCGAGCTCCGCCTCCTCCAGGAAGTCGGCGCCGTCGGCGATGTACGCGGACGTCCCGCACCGGGCGCAGGTGCGCCGGACGACGCCTTCATCGTCGTCCAGGCACACCTCGAACGCGCGGTGGCCGCACTCCCCGCATACCGGCTGGACGACCTTGTCGACGCGGTACCCCTCGGCTCGGAAGGTGCGGACGTACTCGGCGAGGGCGGCGAAGCCGTCCGCGGGCGCGGGCTCGTGGTCGGTCGTCACCTCGGGGCGCCGTACCAGCGCCAGGTCGTGACGCGGGGGCGGCCGGGGAGGTCGGCGCGGCCCGTCGCCCACAGGAGCGTCCGCCACGGGGGCGTGTCGGCCGGGGCGTCCGGGAACAGGCGGGCCAGCGTCCGCGCGCACACGTCGGCGGGAGGGTCGTACGGGACGTCCAGGCCCTCGATCAGGTCGCGGGTGTGGACGAGCGTCTCCACGACGCCCATCGCGGCGAAGCCCCCGGGGTCGGACGCGCCGTAGACGTGGTACGCGCGGACGTCCGGCGGTGTGACGCGCACCTTCGCGACGAGCAGCGCGGCGCACGCCTCGAAGACCTGCAGGAGGCCGTCCGATCCGGCGGCGGTGTCGGCGTGGACGATGGTCGTGGGGGCGGCGGGCCTGCGCCCTTCGCGCGCGAACGGCACGTTGCGGTCCATGGGCGGCTTCCTGGGACCCATGTTCATGGCGTAGAGCGTGAGCGCGTTGCACATGTGCTCGACGGTCTCCCAGCGGGTCCAGTCGAGCGAGGCGGGGTCGCCGGACCATGCGTCGGACGGCAGCTCGCGCAGGGCGTCGAGGGCGGTCAGGACGGCGCGGTCGAGGTCGTCCGGGGTGACGGGTTCAATGTTCGCGGGCATCGACGCCACCCTAGCCTTTGCGCGCCGTTGAACTTCTCGTCTAATGGGTATGGCGACCTTCCCGACAAAGGAGAGATTCGGTGCTCGAGCGGGTGCGTTCGTTCGCGAGCCAGGGAGTACGGGCGGCGCGCGCGGTCCGGGACGTCGGCGCGCTGCGGCCGGTCCGTCCGGACCGGGCGGTCCGGATGCCGCTGGCCTACCTGCGCTACGGGCCCGTTCCGGCCACGGTCGGGGCGATGTCGGCGCTGCGGTGGCCCGACCGGACGGCCGTGATCGACGAGCGGGGCACGCTCACGTACGCGGAACTGGAGGAGCGGGCGGCGGCGCTGGCCACGGCGCTGCGCGACCGGGTGCGGGAGGACGACCGCGTCGGGGTCCTGTGCCGCAACCACCGGGGGTTCGTCGAGGCGGTGCTCGCGGCGTCCCGGCTGGGGAACGACGTGGTGCTGCTCAACACCGACTTCTCCGCGCGGCAGCTCGCGGACGTCGCCGAGCGGGAGGGCGTCGGGCTGCTCGTCCACGACGAGGAGTTCGGGACGGTCGTGGACGACGCCGGGTTCGGCGGCGCGCGGATCCTCGGCTGGACGGACGCGCCCGCGCCCGAGACGATCGACGCGCTGGTCGAGGAGACCCGCGCCGAGCCGCTGAAGCCCCCGCGCCCCAGCAACGTGATCATCATGACGTCCGGGACCACCGGCACCCCGAAGGGCGCGCGGCACGAGATGTCGGTCGGGGCGCTGATCCCGGCCGCGCTGACGCACCTGATGCGCGTCCCGGTCCGGTCGGGCGCCCCCATCGTGATCACTCCCCCGCTGTTCCACCTGCTCGGGTTCGCGTACTCGACGGTGGGGCTCGGCATGGGCATGCCGCTGGTGCTGTCGCGCCGCTTCGACGCGGAGAAGGCGCTGCGGCTCATCGCGGAGACGGAGGCGGAGGCGCTCGTCGCCGTCCCGGTCATGCTGCAGCGCGTCCTGGACGCCCCGGACGTGCCCGTCCCGTCGCTGCGGGTGGTCGTCTGCGGCGGTTCGGCGCTGCACCCGCACGTATCGGACGCGTTCATGGACCGGTTCGGCGACGTCCTCGTCAACGTGTACGGGGCGACCGAGATCGGCTGGGCGACGATCGCGACCCCGGACGACCTGCGGGAGGCCCCCGGCACGGTCGGGCGCCCGTCGCTGCGGCTGACGATCCGGATCCTGGACGAGGACGGGAACGAGCTGCCGCCCGGGGAGCCCGGCGAGATCTTCGTCGGCGGCGGGCTGCGGTTCGCGGGCTACACCGGGGGCGGCGGCAAGGAGGTGCGGGACGGCCTGACGAGCACCGGCGACCTGGGGCACTTCGACGACGCGGGGCGGCTGTTCGTCGACGGGCGCGCGGACGACATGATCGTCTCGGGCGGGGAGAACGTGTTCCCCGGCGAGGTCGAGGCGCTGCTCGGCGGGCACCCGGACGTCGCGGACGCGTCGGTGACCGGGGTGGACGACGCCGAGTTCGGGCAGCGCCTCGCCGCGTACGTGGTGCGGGCGCCCGGCGCCGAGGTCGGCGCGGACGACCTGAAGGCCTACGTGAAGGAGCACCTCGCCCGGTACAAGGTGCCGCGGGACGTCCACTTCGTCGACGAGCTGCCCCGCACGAGCACCGGGAAGGTCAAGGCGAAGGCGCTCCGGGGCTGACGGAGATCTTACGGATGTCGAACGGGGCCGCCGCTCCGCCCGCCGCGGCCCGCCCGCCCGGCTAGCGTCGTCCGCACAACGATCTTGGTGGGGGGACGACGGATGAAGGGCGCGATCATCGAGGCGCGCGGCGTGCGCCTCGGCACGGGACGGCGGGACGGGCTCTCGTTCACCGTCGGCGCGGGAGAGGTCGTCGCGCTGCCCTGGGGGCCGGGCCCCCGGGCGACGGCGCTGCTGGAGGCGGTCGCGGGGCTCCGGCGCCCCGCCGGGGGGACCGTGCGGGTGCGGGGCGCCGACCCGTACGAGGACCGGGGCGGGCGCCGCCCCGGGGCCGTCTGGCGGGCGGGCGGCTGGTTCCCCGGCCTGACCGCGGCGGAGGTCGTGGACGGCTGGCGCCGCTGGACGCTCGACCCGCTCCCCGCGGCCGAGGCGCTGCGGCGGACCGGGCTGGCGGACCGCGCGGACGTCCGGTACGAGCGGCTGGACCCCGGTGAGCAGCGCATGCTCGACCTGTCGCTGGCGCTGGTGGGCCGCTCGGACGTGCTGCTGCTGGACGAGCCCACGGCGGGCCTCGGCGACGCCGCGGCCGACCGGGTGTGGCGGGTGCTGCACGAGCTGGCGGCGTCCGGTGCGGCCGTCCTGCTGACGCCCCGCTCCCCCGCCGAGGCGCGCCTGGCCGACCGGGTGTGCGGCGCCGCCCAGCCGGCCCGCCCGGGCCCGCACGACACCGTTCATCCCGCCGACGCGCACCCGGACCGGCCGGACGCCGGGACCCGCGCCGCGCGGCGGCCGGACCCGCGGGCCGGGGCGCGCCGACGCCGCCCGCTCGCCTCCGCGCGCCCGGGAGTGCCCGTCTAGGCGGCGCGCCGCTTGGCGGCCATGCAGATGCGGGCGAGGTCGTTCAGGGCGTCCGCGCGGCGCTCGTCCAGCGGCCGGTCGTCGCCCGGCGCCGCCTCGGCGAGGGTGTCGATGACCAGGGAGAACAGCGGCCATTCGGCGGGGCCGATGGCGCCCTGGAAGTCGACGCCGTCGGCGAGGTCGTCCACGTCGAGGTTGCGCGCGAAGGCGGCGAGGGCGGCCTCGGCCGCCACGACGCCGATGCGCATCGCCAGCGCGGCCGGCTCGCGCTCCAGGGGCCGGTCGAGGGGAAGCGTGCTGGAAGCCATGCGCGACAACATAGAACATATGAGCGAGCGCCGTCGAACGTTTGCTCGAAAAGATGCCGCGTGTCACGCCCGGAACGTCGGCACGCTCCCCGTTCGCGCCGCCGTCAGCCCGCGATGGCGTGCAGGAACAGCAGCGAGTGCGTGAAGTGCAGCTCACCGTCCCGCTCGCTCGGCCGCATCCCGGTCGGGGGCCCGCCGCCCAGTTCGTCCCGCAGCTCGCGGCGGATCGTCGCCCGCACGTCCTCGGGGGTGCCGGAGAAGTCGAGCCACGGCTCCAGCGGACGGACGACCTCGAACCGCTCGGCCCGCTTGACCTCGGCGCCCGCGCCGGTGGCGAGCTCGGCGATCTGCGCCTCGGTGAGGATCGTCCCGTGCGAGGGGTCGCGGAGCCGCTCGATCCGGTCGGGATCGCCGTCGAGGTCGTCCGGGCGGACGAGATCCGCGACGAAGATCGCCGCGCCGGGGCGGCTGACCCGCTCCATCTCCTTCACGACGGCCTTCGGGTCGGCCGCCTGGTGCAGGGAGAACCGCGTGACGACGAGGGTGAACGACCGGTCGAGGTAGGGCAGGGCGGCGGCGTCGCCGTGCGCGAAGGTGACGTTGGTGACGCCGTCGCGGTCGACGGCGCGCTTGCCCTCGGCCAGCATCGCGGGCGTCAGGTCGAGGGCGGTGACGTGCCGGACGCGCCGCGCGATCGCCCGCGACACCAGCGCGGTCCCGGCGGCGACCTCCAGCACGACGTCCTCGAGGTCGAGTTCGGGGTCCATGAACTTCACGAGGCGGTCCAGATGCCGGGTGAACGCCTCGTTGCGGCCCGGGTCGGCGAACCCGGCCGCCTGCTTGGAGAACTCGCGGACCACCTTCGCGTCATGGGACTCCGTCATGCCGCAGCCTCCCTCGTCGGTTCCCCGGATCATCCCCGAAAGCACCGGCGGTGAACAGAGGCCCGTGACGATGCACACCCGAACGCTCACCCCCGCCCCGGCGGGGGTCAGCCCGCCGGGACGCCGTCGAGCAGCGCCGCGAGCCCGTCCGCGTCCAGCAGGTCCGCCGGACGGACGGTCACGCCCGCGCGCACGTAGTGGAACGCGGCGCTCACCCGCTCGACCGGGACGCCCGCGAGCTGCGCCCACGCGACCCGGTACGCGGCGAGCTGGACGGACGCGAACCGCGCGTCGTCGCCCGACGGGGGCCGCCCGGTCTTCCAGTCGACGACCTCGTAGCCGCCGTCCGGCGACCGGAACACCGCGTCCATGCGGCCCCGGACCAGCCGGTCCCCGATGATCGTCTCGAACGGCACCTCGATGTCGAGGGGCTCGCGCGCCGCCCACTGCGACGCCTCGAACGCCTCCCGCAGCCGCGCGAAGTCGGCGTCGTCGGCCGCGCCCTCGTCCGCCGCGCCGGGCAGCTCGTCCGGGTCGAGGAGCCGCTGCTGCCCCCAGCGCCCCTCGAGCCAGGTGTGGAACGCGGTGCCGCGCCGCGCGTAGGGGGCGGGCGGGCGCGGCATCGGGCGGCGGATCTGCCGGGCGAGCGCGGCCGGGTCGCGGGCGAGCGCCACCAGTGACGACACCGACAGGTGCCCCGGCAGCTCGACGAGCGTCCCGTCGCCGCCGCGGCCCCGGTCGCGTTCGGCGAGCAGCAGCTCGACGTCCCGCGCCCACGCCGACATGCGGGCCCGGTCGGCGTCCGCGAGCCCCTCGGTGCCCGCCCAGTGCAGGACGCGGCCCGCCATCGCGTCCTCGACCATGCGGGCGCCCTCGACGACGGCCTCGTACCGTTCCCGCGCGGACAGGTCGGTGTGCCCGCGCTCGCCCGGCGCCGCCGGCCACGGCGCCTCGTCGGGGTCGGTGAGCAGCGGGTTCGTCGCGTCCTGCGGCGGCGGGTCCGCCCACGCCACGATCTTCCCGGCGCCCGCCGCGCACACCTCGCGGACCTCCTCCAGGAACGGCGACGGCCCCAGCGGGCGGCCCGACGACCCCCACCAGTACCCGGTGACGATCAGCAGGCTGGACGCCCGCGTCACCGCGACGTACGCGAGCCGCCGCTCCTCGCGCACGTCCCGTTCGGCGCACGCCTGCTCGAACGCGGCGAGGTCGTCCTTCTCCAGGCCCGCGAGGTGCGGCAGGTCGGCGCGGTCGCCGCGCAGCGGGAACGGCAGGACGCGCGGGTTCGCGGTCCAGCGGGTCGCGTTCTGCGGCGGCGACGGGAAGATCGACCCCTTCGCGGGGTTCCCGTTCTTCTGCGCCGTGTACGCGAGCCCGGGGACGATCACGACCGGCCATTCCAGGCCCTTGGACGCGTGCACGGTCAGCAGCTTGACGCTGTCGGTCTCCCCCACGCGTCCCGCCTCGAGCCCGAACTCCTCGGTCTCGGCGGCCTTGAGGTAGGCGAGGAACGCGCCGAGCGTCGGGTCCTCGGCGTCCCCGGCGAACCGTGCGGCGGCGTCGATGAACGCGTCCAGGTCGGCGCGCGCGGTGACCGGATCGAGCCCGGACCGGGCCGCGACCTCGATGTCGAGCCCGAGCGCCCGCTCGACCTCGTTCACCAGGTCGGGCAGCGGCAGCCCGACCTGCCCGCGCAGCGCCCGCAGCTCGTCGCGGAGCCGCCGCAGCCGCCCGTACCCCTCGGGCGAGTACGCGGCCGGGTCGCCCAGGTCGTCGAGGGCGTCCACGAGGCTGCCGGTCTCCTGGTTCAGCTCGCCGACGAGCTGCCGCAGCGGATCGTCCGCCTCCCGCTCGCCCGCCTCGCCGGACGGCTCGGGCCGCGGCGCCTCACCGCCGGCCTCACCGCCGCCGTCACCGTCGGCCCGGCCCTCGTCGCGCGCGGGCGGCGTCACGTCCCGCGCCTGCTCCTGCGCCAGCGCGCGCGCCCGCCGCCCCAGCGCCACGAGGTCGCGGGGGCCGAGCCGCCAGCGCGGGCCGGTGAGCAGCCGGGCCAGGGACGCCCCGGCGGACGGGTCGTGCATGACGCGCAGGGTCGCGACGACGTCCTGCACCTCGGGGACGGTCAGCAGCCCGCCGAGCCCGACGACCTCGACGGGGATCGCGCGGGCCTCCAGCGCCCGCCGCAGCAGCGGGAACTGCGACCGCTTCCGGGCCAGCACGGCGACGTCGGAGTACCGCAGCGGCTCGGCCTGCGGGGCGCCGTCCGGGGCGGTGCCGGGGTCGGCGGCGAGCAGCGCGGCGATGCGGCCCGCGATGCGCTCGGCCTCTTCCTCGACGGTCTCGAACAGGGCGCACTCGACGCGGCCGCGCCCGTCCCGCCCGGCGCCCGGCACGAGCACCGGCACCGCCCTGGTGTCGGCGCGCAGCTCCTCCTGGATGCGCGCCGCCGCGTCGAGAATGCGCTCCCCGTTCCGGAACGACCGGCTCAGCTGCACGACCGGCGCCGGAACCGGCCTGCGGCCCCCGACGGACGGCTGCGCCGGGAAGTCGTGCGCGAACCGCAGCAGGTTGCCCGCGCTCGCGCCCCGCCACCCGTAGATGGACTGGCACGGGTCGCCGACCGCCGTGACCGGGTGCCCGCCCGCGAACAGCGACCGCAGCAGGACGAGCTGCGCCTGGCTGGTGTCCTGGTACTCGTCGAGCAGCACGACCGAGAACCGCGACCGCTCGATCATCCCGACCTCGGGATGCCGGTGCGCGATGCGGGCGGCGAGGGCCATCTGGTCGCCGTGGTCGATGACCTCCTTCGCCGCCTTCGCCCGCCCGTACGCCTCGACCAGCGGCATGAGCTGCTCGCGGACCGCCTGCTTGGCGAGGACGTCGCGCTGCGCCTTCAGCGGCTTGCGCAGCGCCGCGAACATCTCCTCCAGCCGCGCCCCGACGCCGCGCACGTCGTCGGCCGTCCGCAGATGCTCCGACAGGTCCCCCGACAGCTCCATGACCGCCTTCGTGACGGTGTCGGGCGACCAGTCGACGCGGTCCATCGGGCCGTTGTAGGCGTCGACGACCCGCGAGCAGATCTGCCACGCGACCGCCGGGGAGATCAGCCGCATCGTCGGCTCGAGCGCCTCCCGCAGCGCGTGGTCGCCGAACAGCCGCGCCGCGTACGCGTGGTACGTCGACACCATCGGCTCGCCGTCGAACAGCGACTCGCCGCCGAGCCGCTCCAGCTCGTCCGCCGGCAGCACCTCCCGCAGCGCGTCCAGCCGCTTGCGGACGCGCGCGCCCAGCTCGGCGGCGGCCTTGCGGGTGAACGTGAGCCCGAGGACCCGTTCGGGCCGGACGAACCCGTTCGCGACGAGCCACACGACGCGCGCGGCCATCGTCTCGCTCTTGCCGGACCCGGCGCCCGCGACGACCGCCATCGGCGCCATCGGCGCCTCGATCACGCGGGCCTGCTCGTCGGTGGGCTCGGGAATCTCCAGCAGCCGCGCCAGCTCGGCCGGGGTGATCACCGAAGGCCCCCCGCGTTCTCCCGCCTACTCACCGACCTGCCCGCCCTCGTCGTGGACGGGGCAGCAGGAGCGTACGGGACACGTCCGACACTTGTCGTTGGCGCGCGCCTGGAAGACGTCCGAGGCCATGCCGGTCGCGACGACCTCGATGAGCTTCTTCGGCCACTCGGGATCCGGGTCCTCGGACGGGGGCGGCTGCGCCTGCTCCCGCGCGCGCGCCGCGAACGCCGCCTTCCCCACCTGGACGAGCTTCGCGCCGCCGGGCTCGATGAGGCCGTGGCGCTCGAACGCGCCCAGCATCACCGCGTACTGGTACACGCCGAGCTGCGGGTGCCGCGCCAGGTCGTCCTTCGGCACCGCGGTCGTGGACGTCTTCACGTCGATGATCACGGCGCGTCCGTGCTCGTCGCGTTCGGCGCGGTCGATGCGGCCCTTGATGACGACGCGGCCGAGGTCGACCTTGAACGACTCCTCCAGCGCCACGACCTCGTTCGGGTTGTCGCGGTGCCACGTCAGGAACTTGTCGACCATCGCGGCGGCCTGCTCGCGCTGCTTGTCGGAGTACCACGAGCTGCGGAACTCCAGGTCGTTCCAGATCTCGTCGAGCCGCTCAGCGACGTGCACCTCGTCGATCCCGTCGTCCGCGCCCGCCATCTCGGCGACCGCGTGCACGACCTTGCCCATGGTGCTGAACTCGTTCGGGCCGCCCTCCTGCGCGCCGACGGCCGACGCCAGCAGCCACCGCAGCCCGCAGGTCGTGAACGCCTCCACCTGCGACGGCGAGATCGTGATCTGCTCGTCCTCGGCGAACGCGGGCCCCGGGTCGGACAGGGCGGTGATCGCGTACCAGTTCTCCGGACGGGCGCCCCGCACGCCCGCGCGCGCGAGGCGCGCGAGGTGCCCGGCGGCCGCGCGCCGCAGCGGTTCCGGGCGTCCGGGGTCGGCGACGACCGAGCGGAGGTCGGCGACGAGGGCCGACAGGGAGAGCCAGCGCGTCTTCTCGTCGAGCTGCGACTGCTCGATGGCGCCCGGCAGCAGCTCGTTCAGGAACCGCGAGGGGCGCTCCTCCGCGTCGTCGCCGCCGACCGCCGTCACGACGAGGCGCCTGCGCGCCCGCGTCACCGCGACGTAGAAGAGCCGGCGTTCCTCGTCGAGCATCTTCGCGGCCATCGACGCGCCGACCGCGGGCCCGCCGGCCGGGCCGTCCTCCTGCGAGCCCGCGTGGTGCTCGACGAGTTCCTCGACGCCCAGCAGGGAGCCGCGCAGCCGCAGGTCCGGCCAGACGCCCTCCTGGACGCCCGCGACGACCACGACGTCCCATTCGAGGCCCTTGGACCGGTGCGCGGTGAGGATCCGGACGGCCTCGCCCTCGGGCGCCTGCTCCGCGAGCGTGTCGCCCGCGATCTCCTGGGCGGCGATGTTGTCGACGAACAGTTCCGGGCCCGCCTGCGGGAGCCGGTCGACGAACCGGGCCGCGTGGTCGAACAGCGCGACGACGGCGTCGAGGTCCCGGTCGGCCGCGGCGCCGCGCGTCCCGCCCCGGACGCTCTGCTCCAGCAGCACGTCCGCCTGCCCGCTCTCGCGCCACACGTCCCACAGGACGTCCTCGGCGGTCCCCCCCTCGGCGACGCTCCGGCGCGCCGTGTCGATCAGGTGGGCGATGCGCTCCGCCGGGCCCCGCACCCGTTCGTGGACGAGCGCCACCTCCCGCGGGTCGTTCACCGCCGCCACCAGCAGGTCGCCCAGCGGACGGTTCCCGCCCGAGAGCTCCTCCAGGTCGCGCAGCGCGCGCTTGAGCCGGCGCATGCCGAGTGCGTCCGCGCCGCCCAAGGGGCCCGTCAGGAGGTCCTCGGCGACCGCGTCGTCCAGGTAGTCCTTCTTCAGCGCCGCCCGCAGCAGCACCAGGAACGGGCGGACGGCGGGTTCGGACACCAGCGGCACCTCGTCGCCCGCGACGACGACCGGCACCCCGGCCTGCGCGAGGGCGCGCCGCAGCACCGGCACCTGCCGGACCGCGCTGCGCACCAGCACCGCCATCCGCGACCACGGCACCCCGTCGAGCAGGTGCGCGCGCCGCAGCTCGTCCGCGACCAGCGCCGACTCCTGCGACTCGGAGTCGGCGATCACCGCGCGGACCTCGCCCTCCTCGGCACCGTCCGGCGGGACCAGGGCCCGGTGCTCCGCGGCGGCGGACGACCCGGCGGGCAGCCGGCGCGCGATCCGCCGCGACGCCTCCAGGATCTCCGGCCCCATCCGGCGGCAGTGCCGCAGCGCCACCACGGGCGCCGGGTCCCCGCCGAGCGTCCGGAACCGTTCGGGGAACTCCAGGATCCCGCGCACGTCGGCGCCCCGGAACCCGTAGATCGACTGGTCCGGGTCGCCGACCGCCACCAGGTCGCGGCCGCCGCCCGCCAGGTGCCGCAGCAGCGCCTCCTGCGCGGGGTCGGAGTCCTGGTACTCGTCGACGAACACGACGTCGTAGGCGTCCCGCTCCCGGCTCCGCGCGTCCTCGTCGGCGAGGGTCTCCGCCGCGATCTGGATCAGCTCGCCGTAGTCGTAGGTCGGGACGGGATCGAGCGCGAACCGGTCCTCGTAGCGGTCCATGAACCCCGCGATGGCGTGCCAGTCGTCGCGTCCCCGGACGCGGCCGAGCGCGTCCAGGTCGTCCGGCAGGTAGCCGCGCTCGACCGCCCGCAGGACGAAGTCGCGCAACTCCTCGGCGAACCCCCGCGTCGCCAGCGCCGCCCGCAGCCGCTCCGGCCAGCCGGGCGCCCCGTCCGCGAGTTCGCCCTCGAGCAGCCGCCGCACCTCCAGGAGCTGCTCGGGCCCGGACAGCAGGCGCGGCGCCGGTTCCCCGTCGTCGACGGCCTGGCGGCGCAGCACCGCGTACGCGTACCCGTGGAACGTCAGCGCGAGCGGCGTCCGCGTCGTCCGGTGCAGCCGTCCCGCGATCCGCTGCCGCAGCTCCCCGGCCGCCTTCCGGCCGAACGTGAGGACGAGCACCCGCTCGGGGTCGACGCCCCGGTTCTCGATCCGGTCGACGACCGCCTCGACGATCGTCGTCGTCTTCCCGGTGCCCGGCCCCGCCAGCACCAGCAGCGGCCCCCCGGCATGCTCGACCACGCGCCGCTGCCGGTCGTCCAGGACGGGCGCGGCGGCCCGCGCGGGACCGGCGCGGCGGACGAGGCGGTAGGAAGCAGGCGGCACAACAGTTCATTGCAGCAGATCAACGAGCATGATCGGACCACAACGCACCCATGTCGCGGAAGTGTGCAGGGTGGAACGCCGAAGTGAAGGTGACCGGACGGGGCCGGACGGGCCCGAGTGGCGCAGGCGGGTGCCAGTGGCGCAGGCGGGGTCGTCCGGTCAGGCGGGGTCGTCCGGGTTCCAGCGGGCGCGCGCCATGTCGACGCGGCGGCCGTCCGGGCGCAGCGGGGTGCCCTCCGCCCGCCAGTGCTCGTGCGCTCGCACCTCGTCGCAGCGCGGCGGGCTGCCGTCCGCCCGGATGACGCGCCACCACGGCACGCCGCCCCCGAACAGCGACATGACCCGGCCCACCTGGCGCGGCCCGCCGCGCCCGATCAGCTCGGCGATGTCCCCGTACGCCAGCACCTTCCCGGGCGGGATCCGCTCGACCGTCTCCAGCACGGCCTCGGAGTACTCGTCGGGTTCCATCACCCGATCGTCTCGCGTCCGCCGGGCCGCCACGGCCCGGCCCCGGAATCCGGCCCGGAATCCGGCCCGGAATCCGGCCCGGGTCCCGGCCCGGTCCGAAGACCGGGCAGTTGGAGGCCGGGCCGCGCCAGACCGGGCGGGCCCCCGCCAGGCCCCCCGCCGGGGACGGACGGGCGCGCGGCGCGCGGGTGGCGGCGGGCGAACAGCATCGAGATCCACAGCGCGGCGATCGTCCCGCCCAGGATCCCGCCGACGACCATGACCAGCACACCCGTGAACCAGGCGGGACGCTCGATGACCCGCACCGGCTCCGGCTCGGCCGCGCCGAACCGCCGCCCCGGCGGCTTGCCCGCGGTCGTCTTCGCCCGCTCCCGCACCAGCTTCGCCGCGGCCGTCAGCGACCGCGCCGCGTGCACCACGCCGAACCCCGTCTCGGCGTCGTAGGTCTCCGCGGGCCCGTCGCGGGTCCCGTCGACGATCGCCTGCGCGACCAGCGCCGGCGGCAGCTCCGGGTACTCCGCCTTGATCAGCGCCGCGATGCCGGACACGAGCGCGCTGGAGTCGCTCGTGCCGCTGCTCAGCGCGTACCGCCCGCCCGGCAGCGCCACCGGCAGCCCGGCACCGGGCGCCGCCACGAGCACCGAGTAGTTGCTGTTGGAGAACGGGGCCCGCCCGCCGCCCGTCCGGGACGCCGCGACCGCGATCACGCCCGGATACGACGCCGGGTACGAGTACGGCGCGAACCCGTGGCCGTCCCGCAGGTCCGGGTCGTCGCCGTCGTTGCCGACCGCCGACACCACCACGGCGCCCTTCGCCATCGCGTACGCGATCGCCTGCCGCTCCGCCGTGATCTCGCCCTCCTTGCCGAGCGAGAGGTTGATGACGTCCGCGCCCCGGTCGGCGGCGTGCCGGATGCCGCGCGCGACGGCCTGCTCGGCCTTCTTCGAGCGGCGGAACCGCCCGTACGAGGCGTCCTCCTCCTCGGCGATCGCCCGGATCGACAGGATGTGCGCCTCCGGGGCGACCCCGATGATCCCGTCGCCGCCGCCCGGCCCGTGGCCGTGCCCGGCGATCAGCGACGCCATGCCGGTCCCGTGCAGCCGCTCCGGCCTCGTCCCGGCGTCCTCCTCCGCGAGCATGTTGGGCCCGACGGTGACCGAGCCCTTCAGGTCCGCCTGGTCCGGGTCGACGCCCGAGTCGACGACCGCGACCGTCACGCCCTCGCCGCGCGTCACCTTCCACGCCTGGTCCACGCCGAGGACGTCCAGGACGGGCCGCTGCCGGTCGCGCACCTCGTCCGCGCGGGCCGGGGCGGCCGGCAGCCACGCCACGGCGCACGCGGTCAGCGCCGCCGCCGCGCGCCTCAGCACTGCCACTCGCGCTTGGCGCAGTCCGGCAGCGCCGGCGTCGACAGCGACTCCTCCAGGGCGTTCGCGAGCTGCGGCGCCAGGAGGAAGGGGCGCCCCGGGCGTTCCCGCTCGATGGCCGCCGCGGGGCGCCCGTCGGTGTGCCCGGACGTCGTCAGCAGCACGTACGGGCCGCCGCGGTCGCTCCCCCGGGCCTGCCGGGCCGCGTCGGTGAACCGCCCGGAGGCCGTCCCGGGGAACGCCGCGGCCTTCAGCGCGGGACGCACCCCGCCGGATCCGTCCGGTTTCTTCGTCCCCGGCAGCTCCTTGAACGCGCGGTCCGCCTTGAACGCGTCCGGGAAGACCACGACGCCGACGGTCGTCACGATCCCGTTCAGGGCCCCCACGTACGTCGCGCGCAGGATCGCCTTGCACCCGTGCCGGGCGAGCGTCTTCACCATCGCGGGGTCCACGGCCCCCGCGCAGTCGGTGTCGGGCACGATGCCCGTGCGCGTCGCGTACTCGGTGACGCCCTTCTCGACCCGGTACGGGACCCGGTCGGGGAAGATCCGCTCCGCCGGCCACGCCTGCCACCTCCGCGCCACCTCGGCCCGCGACGCGATCTCCAGCTCGGCGTCCGTCGGGTCGCGGGTGTAGGACGTCCACACGCTGCCCAGCGCCGCCACGGACGCGAGCAGGTAGCAGCAGCCGACGACGATCGCGACGACCATCCACTGCCGTCCGCGCAGCCCGAGCACGGTGACGCGCGGGGGCGGATCCGGTGGGGGGAACGGCGCAGGGGGCTGGGGAGAAGGGGGCAGGAACGCCACAACAGCCTAGATTAGCTGCGCTCCCGGCATTCCGCCCCTCGCGCCGGGGTGACGGCGGGGAATGCGGCCGGTCATGGCAAGGTTGTGCCGAGTGGGGACGACGATGTCCCGCCCCCCCTGAACAGCCGAGCGTCAGCACAGGAGCACCCACCGTGTCGTTGCCACCTCTGGTCGAGCCCGCAGCGGAGCTCACCCGTGACGAGGTCAACCGCTACTCGCGGCACCTGATCATCCCCGACGTCGGAATGACCGGTCAGAAGCGACTCAAGAACGCGAAGGTCCTGGTCGTGGGCGCGGGCGGGCTCGGCTCCCCGGCCCTGCTCTACCTGGCCGCCGCGGGCGTCGGCACCCTCGGCGTCATCGACTTCGACGTCGTCGACGAGTCGAACCTGCAGCGGCAGATCATCCACCGGCAGTCGTCCCTCGGCAAGCCGAAGGTCGAGTCCGCCGCCGACACCGTCCGTGAGATCAACCCGCTGATCGACGTCGTGGTCCACAACACGGCGCTCGACCGCGACAACATCATGGACATCTTCGGCCAGTACGACCTCATCCTGGACGGCACCGACAACTTCGCCACCCGCTACATGGTGAACGACGCGGCCGTCCTGCTCGGCAAGCCGTACGTGTGGGGCTCCATCTACCGCTTCGACGGGCAGGCGTCGGTGTTCTGGGCCGAGCACGGCCCGTGCTACCGCTGCCTCTACCCCGAGCCCCCGCCGCCCGGCATGGTGCCGTCGTGCGCCGAGGGCGGCGTGCTGGGCGTCCTGTGCTCGTCCATCGGCTCCATCCAGGTCAACGAGGCCATCAAGCTGCTGACCGGCATCGGCGAGCCCATCGTCGGCCGCCTGATGATCTACGACGCCCTGGAGATGACGTACCGCTCGGTCAAGGTCCGCAAGGACCCCGAGTGCCCGCTGTGCGGCAAGAACCCCACGCAGACCGAGCTCCTCGAGGACTACGAGGCGTTCTGCGGCGCCGTCTCCGAGGAGGCCACCGAGGCCGCCAAGGACTCGACGATCTCCGTGCACGACCTCAAGGCCATGCAGGACCGCGACGACGACATCTTCCTCGTCGACGTCCGCGAGCCGAACGAGTACGAGATCGTCTCGATCCCGGGCGCGACCCTCATCCCGAAGGGCGACTTCCTGAACGGCTCCGCCCTCGAGCGGCTGCCGCAGGACAAGAAGATCGTCCTGCACTGCAAGTCGGGCGTCCGCTCCGCCGAGGCCCTCGCCGTGGTGAAGAACGCCGGCTTCGCCGACGCCGTCCACGTCGGCGGCGGCGTCGTGGCCTGGGTCAACCAGATCGACCCGAGCCTCCCGTCCTACTGACGCGCCCCGAAGGCCCCCGGAACCGGACGGTTCCGGGGGCCTTCGCCGTCGAACCCGCAACGGCCCTCGCGGCCGCCTCCGGCCGCGGGGCGCCCGGCGCGCACCGGCCGGTTCGCCGGCGCCGCGCTACGCCGGGCCCGCCTCCGAGGACGTGGACGAGCGGTGCGCCGGGCCCGCCGGGTGACGATCGTCCGCGGGGCCGCTCCGGGCCGCGTCGGGGGCGCGGCCGGCCAGGGCGGTGAGGAGGGCGGCGGCGGCCAGTGCGGCGCCCAGGTACGGGACGCCGCCGGGGCCGTCCATCACCAGCCCGCCCGCGAACGCGCCGAGCGCGATCGCCCCGTTGAACACGCCCACGAAGAGCGCGGTCGCGCGCTCGGTGTCGCCCGGCGCGGACGCCATCAGCCACGTCTGCGCGCCGACCGACACGCCGCCGTAGGCCAGGCCCCACGCGACCATCAGGACGGCCGCGCCCGCGAGCGTCGTCCCGAACGCCGGGACGAGGACGACCGCGCAGGCCAGCCCGCCCGCGAGCACGGCGAGGGTCGCGCGCGGAGCACCGGGTGCGCGCAGGCCCGCGACGAAGTTCCCCGCGACGCCCGCGAGCCCGTACGCCAGCAGCAGCGTCCCGACCGCGCCCGGCCCGAGCCCGGCGCTCTCCTCCAGGACCGGACGGACGAACGTGTACACCGCGAAATGCCCGGTGACCAGCAGGGCGGTGATCACCAGGCCGGTCCGGACGGACGGACGGGCGATCGGGTGCGCGGCCGTGCGGGCGTCCCGGCGGGGCGCGCGTCCGGCGGGCAGCCGCGGCAGCAGCACCGCCATCGCGGCCGCGACGGCGACGGCGAGCCCGGCGGCCGCCGCGAACGCCGCGCGCCAGCCGGCGAGCGCCTGGAGGTACGTCCCGAGCGGCACTCCCAGCACCGACGCGACCGCGATGCCGCTGAAGACGAGGGACGTGGCCGCGCCGACGGACGCGGGCGGGACGAGCCGGGGGGCGAGGCCCGCCGCGAGCGTCCAGACGCCGCCCATGCCGAGCCCGACGAGGACGCGGGCGCCGACGAGCACGGGGAAGTTCGGCGCCCAGGCGGCGAGCAGGTTCGCCGCCGCGAGCAGCAGCATGAGGGCGACGAGGGCCGTGCGCCGGTCGGCCCGCCCGACGGCGCGCGGGACGAACGGGGCGGACACGGCCGCGACGAGGCCGGTGACGGTGAGCGTCCACCCGGCCGTGCCCGCGCCGACGTCCAGGGACGCGCCGATGGGGGTCAGCAGGCCGACCGGCAGCATCTCGGACGTGACGACGGTGAACGTGGCGGCGGCGACCGTGAGCACCGCGAACGGGCGGCGCGGCGGGCCGTCCGCCGGCGCCGAGGGAGGCTTCCCGGAGACATCGTGCATGTCGCTCATCTCACGGCCGGGAGGCCCGCCGAACAACGGCGGATCCCTCATACTCCGATGAGCGCGACTCATCGACGCAGGCCGGAGGGTGTGCCGTGGGGCTGGAGATCCGGGAGCTGGAGTGCTTCCTCGTGCTGTCCGAGGAGCTGCACTTCGGCCGGGCGGGCGAGCGCCTCTACGTGTCGCAGAGCCGGGTCAGCCAGTTGCTGCGGTCGCTGGAGACGCGGCTCGGCGCGCGGCTGGTCGAGCGGACGAGCCGGCGGGTGCGGCTGACGGCGTTCGGCGAGGCGTTCGCCGCGTCGCTGCGGCCCGCCTACGGCGCCCTCGCGGGGGTCGTCGAGGAGGCGCGGGCGGCCGCCCGCGGCCGCACCCGCGTCGGCTTCCAGGGCGCGGTGTACGAGCAGGTCACGCGGGCGATCGCGGAGCTGCGCCGGGACCGGCCGGAGCACCGGGTGGAGATCGCGGAGATCCCGCTCGGGGACCCGTTCGGCGCGCTGCGGCGCGGCGAGGTGGACGCGGCGGTGGTGCTGCTGCCGGTACGGGAGCCGGACCTCACGGTGGGGGCGGTGTTCTCGCGGCGGCCGCTGGTGCTCGCCGTCCCGGCCGGGCATCCGTTCGCGCGCCGGGCGCGGCTGGCGGCCGAGGACCTCGCCCGCACCGCGCTGATCCCGGTCGAGGGTCCCGCGCCGGGGTACTGGCGGCGGTTCCACTGTCCCGCGGCGACCCCGGACGGACGGGCGATCCCGCACGAGGACGGCGTCCGCACCCTGCAGGAGGGGCTCACGCTCGTCGGCGCCGGGCGGGGCGCGATGCTGCTGTGCGACGCGACGGCGCACCACAACCGCCGCGGCGACGTCGCGTTCGTCCCGGTCGGGGGCCTGCCGGAGTCGGCGCTCGGGCTGGTGTGGGCCGGGAACGGGACGGCCGCGCTGCGGGCGCTCGCCGCGGCGGTTCAGGGACCGGGCGGCGGCACGTAGCGCAGGTGCAGGACCCCGGCGAGTTCGCCGAGCATGAGCTCGAACATCGGCTCGGGGTCGTCGAGGGCGAACTCGAGGTGCCCGAAGACCTCCAGGCTGACGGCGCCCTGCAGGCGGACCCAGCACTTGAGGAACTGCAGCACGACGCCCAGCGGGAGCGAGACGCCGAGGTCGGCGCGGTAGCGGGCGAGCTGGTCGCGCAGGCGGGCCGGGATGTCCTCGTCGGCGGGGACGGGGAACGGGCGTTTCTCCCACAGGTCGAGGAACAGCGCCATGAACGTCCAGCCGAACCGGCGGGCGCACTCCTGGGCGAAGTCGGTCTCGCCGTCGTGGCCGGCGCCGCGGACCGGGACGCCGAACAGCAGCCCGTACTCGCGGGGGTGGGCGAGGGCCCAGCGGCGGAACCGCCGCGCGACGGCGTGGAACTTGGCGCTCATCTCGTCCGGCGGGACGGCCTTGGCGGCGCCCATCAGCTCGGCGGTGAGCTCGGTGAAGATCTCGCCGATCAGGTGGCGCAGCAGCTCGCCGTGGCTGCCGAAGTAGCGGTACAGCGCGGGCGCCGTCATCCCCATCTCGCGGGCGATGGCGCGGAGCGTCACCGCGTCCGGGCCCTGCTCGATGAGGATGCGGCGGGCGGTCTCGGAGATCTCCCGGACCGTCGCCGCCCGCACCCGGTCTCGCCGTGTCGCCACCTGCGCCGTCTCCTTCCGTTCGACCGGCCGCCTCCGGTCGTTCCCGCATGATCCCGCAAATACACCGTTGACGAAAGTGAATCCTGTATGCGAAGTTAACGGCGTTCGCAGTTAACGGCATTCACTCACGTGACTGCCTGTAATGGGGGTCGATGATGTTCGACAGATGGGGACGGTGGGTGGACCGGCGCCGCCGCTGGGTGCTCGCCGTGGCGGGCGGCGCGCTGGTGTTCGCGGGCGTGTGGGGAACCGGCGTGTTCGGCGCGCTGGCGCCGTCCGGCGGGTTCGACACTCCGGGCAGCGAGAGCCACCGGGCGGCGGCGATCGCCGAACGCGACCTCGGACGGGACACGGCCGACATCGTCGTCCTGTACCGGGGCGGCACGACGGTCGACGACCCCGCGTACCGGGCGGCCGTCGAGGCGGCCCTCGCGGACCTGCCGGCGGACGAGATCGCCTCGACCGCCACGTACTGGACGACCGGGGCGCCGCAGTTCGTCAGCGAGGACCGCACCGGCACCTACGCCGTCCTGCGGCTGGCCGGGGCGGACGACGCGGAGCGCGAGGAGGGCTACGCCGCGATCCGCGACGACCTGACGCGCGTCGGCGGCGGGCTGACCGCGCAGGTCGGCGGGGCCGTCGCCACGAACGTCGAGATCAACGAGCGGGTGGCGCAGGACATCGCGCGCGCCGAGATGATGGCGATGCCGGTGCTGCTCGTGCTGCTGGTGCTCATCTTCGGCGGGCTGGTCGCGGCGAGCCTGCCGCTGCTGGTCGGGGGCCTGGCGATCCTCGGCTCGTTCACCGCCCTGCACGTCCTGACGTACATGACGGACGTGTCCATCTTCGCGGTGAACATCACGACGTTCCTGGGGCTCGGCCTCGCCATCGACTACGGGCTGTTCATGGTCGGCCGGTACCGCGAGGAGATCGGCCGCCGGGACCGCGCGGACGCCCTGGCCGCCACCATGGCCACCGCCGGGCGGACGGTCGCGGTCTCCGGCGTCACGGTCGCGGTGTCGCTGTCCGGGCTGCTGCTGTTCGACCAGAACTTCCTGCGCTCGATGGGCTACGGCGGCATCGCCACCGTGTTCGTCTGCATGGTCGGCGCGCTCACCGTGCTGCCCGCCCTGCTCGCCGTCCTCGGCCCCCGCGTGAACGCGCTCTCGTTCCGCCGCCGGGCCCCCGGCGGCGGCGGGCGCGGCGAGGCCCGGTGGGCGCGGCTCGCGCACAGCGTCATGCGCCGCCCGGCGGTCTACGCCGTCGCCACGGTCGCGTTGCTGCTCGCGCTCGGCGCCCCGTTCCTGCGCATCGACTGGGGCGGCGTGGACGCAGAGGTCCTGCCGGCGGACGCGCAGGCGCGGGTCGTCGCGGAGGCCCTCGAGACCGACTTCCCGCGCAACGCGACGAGCCCCATCGAGGCCGTGGTGACCGGCACGTCCGACCGGGGCGCGATCCAGGCGTACGGGGACCGCCTGGCCGCGCTCGACGGCGTCACCGGCGCGACCGTCACCGGCTCCGGCACCGGCACGGACGGCGGCACGACCCGGATCGCCCTCGCCTACACCGCCGACCCGAACTCCGACGAGGCCCGCGACCTCGTCGAACGCGTCCGGGACGTCCTGCCGCCGCCCGGCGCCGACGCGCACGTCGGCGGCGCCACCGCCACCGTCGTCGACGAGCTCGCGAGCCTGGGCGCGACGCTGCCGTGGGTCGCGCTGCTCGTCGGCGCGGCCACGTTCACGCTGCTGTTCCTGGCGTTCGGTTCGGTCGTGCTGCCGCTCAAGGCGATCGTCATGAACGCGCTGTCGCTCGCCGCGACGTTCGGCGTCGTCGTACTGATCTTCCAGGACGGCAACCTGTCCGGCCTCCTGGACTTCACCGCCACCGGGACGATCGCGCCCGCGATGCCGATCCTGATGCTCGCGATGCTGTTCGGCGTCTCGATGGACTACGAGGTGTTCCTGCTGTCGCGCGTCCGCGAGCAGTACGACCTCACCGGCTCCACCACGGCGGCGGTGGCGGCCGGCGTGCAGCGGACGGGCGCGGTCATCACCAGTGCGGCGCTGCTGTTCATCGTGGTCATCGGCGCGTTCGCGACGTCCGGCATCACGTTCATCAAGATGACGGGCGTCGGCATGGTCGTCGCGATCCTCGTGGACGCCACGGTCGTGCGGGCCCTGCTCGTCCCGGCGACGATGCGGCTGCTCGGCCGCGCGAACTGGTGGGCGCCCGGCCCGCTCGCCCGGGTCTACCGCCGGTACGGGATCCGGGAGGGCGACGCGCCGCCCGGCGCGCCGCCCGCCGGGGCGGAACCGGCGCCCGCCCCGCCGGTGCCGGTCCGCTGACCGTCCGGACAAGGGAAACGCACCACCAAGTGAGCGAAAGCGCTTGTGCTCGCCCATGAGCGGGGAGAGACTGAACGCGATTCGCCCGGCTGCCCGCGCGTGACGCGCACCGCGACGGAGCCCGCCCGGCGTGCACTCTCACCGCTCATGGGACGTTCCCTTGGAGGCATCACCATGCCCGTGCAGGCGATCACCGAGGCCGAAGAAGCCCTCGGACACCTGGAGCACCTCACCGACGTGCTGCGCTCGCGCGGCTGGACGGTCGAGGTCTCGGCGCACGCGGACCGCTGGCCGAGCGCCCTGGTCGCCAACCCCGACATGCCCGCGATGAACGAGTCGGTCATCGCCGTCCAGGAGGGCCCCGACCGCGTCTGGACGTACTACTACGGCTGGGGCGAGCGGATCGCGCCCTGCACGGACGCGCCGGCCGCCGCGGCCGCGCTCGTCCGGGTCCTCGCCGTCCGGCGGGACGCCTAGCGCGGGCGGCCCGGCGGGACGGCCGGGGCTCCCCACCGCCGTGTGGGATTCTCTTGACCGGCTCAGGGCATGTGAGTCGTGCATCGTTCACTCTCCGTGAGGATGATCGTGAGCCACCGGTCATCGCGGACCGGTACCTACGGAGAGGAACACTCATGCGACTGCCCGCCCGGGCCGCCGTCACGCTGGCCGCGGCCGGCGCCGTACTGCTGCCGTTCGCCGCGCCCGCCGCGGCCTGCCCCGACGACGACCACGACGGCAAGGGCCATCACGGTCACCACGGGCACGGCCACGGCAAGGGCCTCGGCTGGGGCCACCACGAGGGCGACCACGACGGCAAGGGGCACCACGGCGGCCACCACGGCGACGGCCACCACGGCGACAAGGGCGACCACCACGCCCGCAAGCACGTGGTGGGCGGCCCGACGTACGTGTACGACCCCTACTTCAAGAAGGTCGACACGCAGGTCGTCACCGAGCTCGACGAGCGCGGCACGACCGTCCGGCTGAAGGTCTCCGACGTCCCCAAGAAGTACTGGGGCAAGACGATGGGCACGCACGTCCACGAGAACAAGTGCGGCCTGAAGCCCAAGTCGTCCGGCGACCACTACCAGAACCCGGACGCCCGGAAGCACACCCCGCTCCGCAAGAAGGAGATCTGGCTCGACCTCAAGGTCAAGAAGGGCGGCAAGGGGCACGCGAAGGCGTGGGTGCCGTGGCGCGTCGACAAGAAGGACGCCCGGTCGGTGGTCATCCACGCGAAGCCGACCAACCCGAAGACCGGTGACGCCGGCGACCGCCTCATCTGCACGGACGCGGTGTTCTTCTAACCGCGGCGAGCGTCAGCGTGCCCGTCGCCGCGACCCGGCGGCGGGCACGCCCCCAAGGAAGGGCGGCCCGCGGACGGCGGTCCGTGCGGGCCCGCGTCACGCGGACTTGCGGCCGCGGCTCTTCGCGGGCTCCTTCTTCGCCGTCTCCTTTTTCGTCCCCCCGGACGCCGGCTTCTTGCGGGCCGGGGCCTTCTTCGCCGGCGCCTTCCGCCCGGCCTTCTCCCCCGCCTTCTCCCCGCCGCGGCTCTTCTTCGCCGCCTCGACGCTGGCGCGCAGCGCGCTGAGCAGGTCGGCGGCGGGCTCCTCCTCGGCCTCCTCGGCGGGCCGCGCCACCTCCCGCCCCTCGATCTTCGCGTCGATGACGGCCTGCAGCGCCTCCCGGTAGGCGTCCTTGTACTCCGACGGGTCGAAGTCGCCCTCCATCGACTCGATCAGCGACGTCGCCATCGACAGCTCCTGCTTGCGGACCTCGATGTCCTCCTCCAGGAACGGGAAGTCGGGGGTGCGGACCTCGTCCGGCCACAGCATCGTCTCCAGCACGAACACGCCGCCGCGCACCCGCAGCGTCGCCAGCGACTCCCGCTGCCGCAGCGCGATCTTGACGATCGCGACCTGCCCCGAGTTCTCCAGCGCGTCCCGCAGCAGCACGTACGGCTTGGCGCCCTGCGCGTCCGGCTCCAGGTAGTACGACTTCGCGAAGTAGATCGGGTCGACCTCCTCCTGCTCCACGAACTGGAGGACGTCGATGCGGCGGCTCGACGACAGCGGCAGGTCGGCGAAGTCCTCGTCGGTGAGGATGACCATCTCGCCGCTGGGCAGCTCGTACCCCTTGGCGATGTCGGCGTACGGGACCTCCTCGCCGTCGACCGAGCAGACCCGCTTGTACTTGATGCGGCCGCCGTCCTCGCGGTGCACCTGGTGGAAGCTGACGTCCCTCTGCTCGGTCGCCGAGTAGACCTTCACAGGTATCGTCACCAGCCCGAACGAGATCGCGCCCTTCCAGATACTGCGCATGACGTGTCCTTACCCAGCGGCACCGGCCCCTAGCGTCCCCGGAGGGCGCATTTGCGACACAACGCGCCCTTGATCCTTTTCCTTTGCGCGGGCTCCGGGTAAGACGCGGATATGACCATGCCTTGGCCCGTCGAGCCCATGACGGCCGCCACCGGGGACCTTCCCGGCGACGGCGCGCGCTGGGGCCTCGAGCTGAAGTGGGACGGCGTCCGCGCCGTCGCGCAGGTGTCGGCCGACGGCCTGCGCGCGGCCGGGCGGCGCGGCGGCGACGTCGCGTCCCGCTACCCGGAGCTGTCCGCGCTGGTGGACCTGCTGCCGGGGCACGACGCCGTGCTGGACGGCGAGGTCGTCGCGTTCGACCGGGGCAGGCCGAGCTTCGAGCGGCTGCAACGGCGGATGCACGTGGCGCGCCCCGACCCCCGGCTCATCCGCGACGTCCCGGTCCGGTACGTGGTGTTCGATCTCCTCTACCTGGACGGGTACGTCCTGTTCGACACTCCGTACGCGGACCGGCGCGCGCTCCTCGCCGGGCTGGACATCGCCGGCGGCGGTCCCGTCGAGGTGCCCCCGTACCTGGACGGCGGCGACGCCGAGCAGGTCGCGGAACTGCTCGCGTTCACGCGCGAACAGCACCTCGAGGGCCTCCTCGCCAAGCGCCTCGACTCCCCGTACCGTCCGGGCCGCAGAGTCGACTTCTGGCGGAAGGTGAAGAACTTCCTCACCCGCGAAGTGATCGTGTGCGGCTGGAAGCCCGGCAAGGGACGGCGCGAAGGCGGAGTGGGGTCCCTCCTCCTCGGCGAGTACGACGGCAAGGGCAGGCTGGGGTTCGTCGGCCACGTCGGCACGGGCTTCACCGACCGTTTCCTGGACGAGCTGTACGAGATCCTCTGGCCGCTGCGGCGCCCGACCAGCCCGTTCGACGACCCCGTCCCCCGCGAGTTCGCCCGGGACGCGCAGTGGGTTGAGCCGAACCTCGTCGGGGAGGTCGCCTACAGCGCCCGCACCCGGGACGGACGCCTCCGCTTCCCGTCCTGGCGCGGGCTCCGTGACGACAAGGACCCACGGGAAGTGACCAGCGAGCAAGGGATCGTGAGTGAGCAGTAAACGGGTCGAGGTCGACGGAAGAACGCTCAGCCTGTCCAACCTGGACAAGAACCTCTACCCCGAGTTCACCAAAGGCGAGGTCATCGACTACTACGCGCGCGTGGCGCCGGTCATGCTGCCGCACCTGGAGAACCGTCCCGCCACCCGCATCCGCTGGCCCGACGGCGTGGACGGCGGCAAGTTCTTCGAGAAGAACGCGCCCTCCCACACCCCCGACTGGGTGCGGACCGCCACCGTCCCGAGCCCCGGAAGCACCAGGGGACGCGACACGCTCGACTACGTCGTCGTCGATGATCTGGCCACGCTCGTCTGGTGCGCCAACCTCGCAGCCCTCGAACTGCACGTCCCCCAGTGGAAAGTGGGGCCGCGAGGCAAAGTGCACACTCCCGACCTCGTGGTCTTCGACCTGGACCCGGGTCCGCCCGCCACGATCGTCGAAGCGTGCGAGGTCGCCGCCATGCTCCGCGACCTGCTCGCAGAGGACGGCCTTGAGTCGTACCCCAAGACCAGCGGCAAGAAGGGCCTGCACCTTTACGTCCCCATCAAGGAGCCCCCGCACGCCGAACGGACGTCCGAGTACGCGAAGGCCGCCGCGCAGCGGCTCGCCGGCGAACACCGCGACCTCGTCGTCGCCAAGATGGAGAAACGCCTGCGCAAGGGCAAGGTGTTCGTCGACTGGAGCCAGAACAACCCCGCCAAGACGACCGTCGCGCCCTACTCCCTCCGCGCCGCGGACGCCCCCGCCGTCTCCACCCCCCTCACCTGGGACGAACTGGGCGCGTGCAAGCGCGCCGCCGACCTCGTCTTCACCCCGGACGACGCCCTCGCCCGCATCGACGAGCACGGCGACCTCCTCGGCCCCCTCCTCGCGGAGGACCGTCCCGCCCTCCCCTGACCCGGCTGCCGTATGTGTTGGAATCGCCACGCTCCGGCGCCTCCGTCCGCCACTATGAGGAGGGGGTGACCACTGGGGGAAGGACCGGGGCCGTTGAACCACCACTACGACGCCATGGTGCTGGGCGGGGGCACCGCCGGGGAACGGATCGCCGCCGGCCTCGCCCGCGCCGGGCGCGACGTCGCGCTCGTCGAGGACCGCCTGGTCGGCGGGATCGCGCCGTACTTCGCGTGCCTGCCGTCCAAGTCGCTGCTGCTGTCGGCGCGGCGCGGCGAGCCGTGGGAGCTCGCCGTCGCCCGCCGCGACGCGCTCACCGGCGGCCGCACCGACGACCGCGCCGCCGCCCGGATGGCCGAGGCCGGCGTGACCGTCCTGCGCGGGCGCGGCCGCGTCGCCGGCCCCGGCCGCGTCGAGGTCGGCGGGTCCGCGTACGGCTGCGCCGAACTGGTCGTCTGCACCGGGAGCGAACCGGTCATCCCGCCCGTCGACGGGCTCGCCGACGTCCCGCTGTGGACGAGCGACGACGCCCTCTCCGTCCCCGACCTGCCCCGCCGCCTGGTCGTCCTCGGCGGCGGCCCGGTCGGCTGCGAGCTCGCGCAGGCGTACGCGTCGTTCGGCTCGCAGGTCGCGGTCGTCGAGGCGTCCGGGCGGCTGCTGACCGCCGAGGCCCCGTTCGCGGGCGACGTCCTAGCCGACGCGCTGCGCCGGACGGGCGTCGACCTGCGGCTCGGCGCGGACGTCGCGCGCATCGAGCGCAAGGAGTCCGGCCTGCGGCTGTGGCTGTCGGACGGCGGCACCCTCGACGCCGACCGCGTCCTCGTCGCCGCGGGCCGCCGCCCCCGCACCGCCGGCCTCGGCCTGGAGACCCTCGGGCTCTCCCCCGGCCCGGGCGTCCCCGTGGACGCCACCTGCCGCGTGCGGGGAGCCGAGGGCAGCGTGTGGGCCGCGGGCGACGTCACCGGCATCGCCCGCACGACCCACGCGGCCCGCTACCAGGCCGACGTCGTCCTCGCCAACCTCCTCGGGGGCCGCCGCGAAGCCGACTACCGCGCCGTCCCCCGCGTCGTCTACACGACCCCCACGGTGTACGCGGTGGGGATCACACCGGGACAGGCGGCCGGACTCGGCATAGACGTCGCCACCGCCGGGTACGACCTCGCCGCAACGGCCCGAGCGGCGGTCGAAGCCGACGTCCCGGGCCGGGTGGAGCTGTACGCCGACCGTTCCCGCGGTCTGCTGATCGGCGCCGCCGCGGCCGGACTCCACGCCGAGGAGTGGATGAGCGAGATCGCGCTGGCCATTCGCGCCGGGACGCCGCTGAGCCTGCTCGCCGACGTCGTGCACGCGTTCCCGACGTACGGCGAGTCCGTCGAGGCGCCCCTCCGCGAACTGGCCGGACGCCTCGCCGCACCCCAGGCCACACCAGAGGAGGAAGCGCGATGAGCGAGACCGACGACCTGGCGCAGACACCCGACGACGCCCCCGAGGCGGACGCCGCCGAACAGCGTGCCGTCCTCGACGAGAGCGAGGACCTCCCCGAGCCCGCCCCGCGCGTCCCGATGGACGCGAACGAGGCCGACGCGGCCGAGCAGAGCCGCGAGGTCCCCTTCGACGAAGACGACTACCGCTGACCCCGCCCCAAGGCCCCGGCACCCCGGACGAGGCGCCCCACGCCCATCAGCGGAGGGACGGCCGTCCACAGGCGCCCGGAGCGAACCCCGCGACCGGCGGACGAGGCCCCGCAGAAGGAGAAGCGGGTGCCTCGCCTCCGCCCGGAGCAAGCCCCGCGACCGGACGGACGAGCCCCCGCAGAGGGAGAAGCGGTGCTTCGCGGGCGGCCGGAGCGAGCTCTGCGAGCGGAGGCCGACCGGAACCTCGACCGGAACCTGGGAGGTTCGGAAGGGAAATACACTGGCCTGCGTGTGGGAACGACGTCGGCTTTGTTAGTGACCCGCGAGGTTACCGGCGCGTAGGATGATGGGATTGTCTCCCCGCGACGGACACCCTTACCCGTCGCACTGATTCGGTGATCGGAGAGTGTGGTGACCGCGACCCCGGACGCCCGCCCCCGTGGCACACGACTGCCGCGAATGGCGCGCCGCAGGCAACTCCTCGGCGCGGCCCAGGAGGTGTTCGTCGCGCAGGGGTACCACGCGGCGGCGATGGACGAGATCGCCGAGCGCGCAGGCGTCAGCAAGCCCGTCCTGTACCAGCACTTCCCGGGCAAGCTCGAGCTGTACCTGGCGCTGCTCGACGAGCACGCCGAAGCGCTCGTGAAGACCGTGCGCGACGCGCTGGAGTCCACCACGGACAACAAGCTGCGGGTGCAGGCCAGCATGCAGGCGTTCTACGACTTCGTCGCCGGCGACGGCGAGGCGTACCGGCTGGTGTTCGAGTCCGACCTGCGCAACGTGGCGCCCGTCCGGGCCCGCGTCGACCGCGCCAACCAGCAGTGCGCCGAGATGATCGCCCAGGTCATCGCCGAGGACACCGACGCCCCCCGCGACGAGGCGCACCTGCTCGGCATGGGGCTGGTCGGGATGGCCGAGGTCAGCGCGCGCTACTGGCTGTCGCAGCACCGGGCGATCCCGAAGGACACCGCCGAGAAGATCATCGCGCGGCTCGCCTGGCGCGGGATCTCCGGTTTCCCCCGGACGTCCTGACCCTCGGTTCCCGCCCGCCGGGACCGCGCGGAGGACGATCTCCGTGCGACCATCGGAGGCGGGGCCGCCGGGCGTCGGCGGGCCGGATCAGACGACGGGAGCATCACGTGCAGGTTCGCATCGGCGTGCAGTCCATGCCCAAAGAACTCGTGGTCGAGACCGCGGAGTCCGCCGACGAGATCGAGAAGTCGCTCGCCAACGCGCTCGCCGTGGACAACGGCGTCCTCGTGCTGCGGGACCGCCGGGCCGGCCGCGTGCTCGTCCCGGCCCGCAGCGTGGGCTACCTGGAGATCGTCGACGACGAGCAGCGCAGCGTGGGCTTCGGCACCTGACGGATCGCGGCGGGGCCGGGGCCTCCGGCGCCGCGCCGGGTGTCCGGAAGTGGCCGCCCGGACGGAGGTTTGAGTTCGCCATGGCGCAGGCCCGCGGGGCCGTCCGGGGCGGCCCCGGGGAATACCTCCGGCGGCCCCGGCGTTGAGCCAGGTGATCGGCTATTGGTGTATGCATTCAACGGTCGGTACACTGCGTCGCGGAGTGTGACCGCACGCAGCCACAGCGAGTGACTGCTTTCGACCCCTGACTGCGGTCGCCGAGTAATTTGATTGACGGCTGGTCCCTCCCGCGCGAGCGCGCGGCCACAGGAAGCGACCGGCGGGCACGCCCGGACGGTGCGGCCCGCCCGAGGCCGGTCCTGTCTTCGGATGACAGGGCCCGCGACCGTCCCGCCCGTCGGCAGCCGGCCGACCCGGGCGCCGCGCCGCGCCGCACCGGGGAGCGAGGACCCCGCATATTGGAGGCTGAAAGCCCTGACTACCTTTCGTGAACTCGGGGTCGTACCCGAGATAGCAGACGCCCTCGAGACAGAGGGCATCGTTGAAGCGTTCCCGATCCAGGAGCTCGCCCTGCCGATCGCGCTGGGCGGGCACGACATCATCGGCCAGGCCCGCACGGGCACCGGCAAGACGCTCGCGTTCGGCATCGCCGTCCTGCAGCGGATCCGGCACGGCGGCCGCAAGCCGCAGGCGCTGATCGTCGCCCCGACCCGCGAGCTGGCCCTGCAGGTCACCGACGACCTCCTGGTCGCCGGCGGCAAGCTCGGCACCCGCGTGCTGTC
This sequence comes from Actinomadura sediminis, assembly GCF_042675525.1. Taxonomy (NCBI): domain Bacteria; kingdom Bacillati; phylum Actinomycetota; class Actinomycetes; order Streptosporangiales; family Thermomonosporaceae; genus Actinomadura; species Actinomadura sediminis. The sequence goes on along the minus strand of NZ_JBHTJA010000017.1, from coordinate 34,553 downwards.
GGTGTACGGCGGGCGCGCGTACGAGCCGCAGATCTCGGCGCTGCGGGAGGGTGTGGACGTCGTCGTCGGCACCCCCGGGCGGCTCCTCGACCTCGTCAAGCAGAAGCACCTCGACCTCTCCGAGGTCGGCGTGCTCGTCCTCGACGAGGCCGACCGCATGCTCGACCTCGGGTTCCTGCCCGACATCGAGCGGATCATCAAGAAGGTCCCGGACGTCCGGCAGACGATGCTCTTCTCGGCCACCATGCCGGGCGAGATCGTCGCGCTGTCGCGCAGCTACCTGACCCGGCCGACGAACGTGCGCGCCGAGGCGCACACCGAGTCGGAGGCCACGCCGCAGGTCGTCCAGCACGTCTTCCAGGCCCACCAGATGGACAAGCCGGAGATGCTGGCGCGGCTGCTGCAGGCCGACGGCCGCGGGCTGACCATGGTGTTCTGCCAGACGAAGCGCGCGTGCGACCGCGTCGCGGCCGATCTCGCCCAGCGCGGGTTCGACGCCGCCGCCGTGCACGGCGATCTCGGGCAGAGCCAGCGCGAGCGGGCCCTGCGCGCGTTCCGCAACGGCAAGATCAGCGTGCTCGTGGCCACCGACGTGGCGGCCCGCGGCCTCGACGTCGACGACGTCACGCACGTCGTCAACTACGAGTGCCCCGACAGCGCCGACACCTACGTGCACCGCATCGGCCGCACCGGCCGCGCGGGCAAGGAGGGCGTCGCCGTCACGCTCGTCGACTGGTCCGACCTCACCCGGTGGAAGCTGATCAACGGTCAGCTCGACCTGCCGTTCGCGGCGCCGGAGGAGACCTACTCGACGTCGCCGCACTTCTTCGAGGCGCTCGGCATCCCCGAGGGCACCAAGGGGCGGCCGCCCAAGGAGAAGCGGCACGACCGCGCCGGGCTGGACGCCGAGGAACTCGAGGACATCGGCGAGACCGGCAAGGCCCGCAGCCATCTGCACGAGCGGGAGCGGGAGCGGGAGCGTCCGCGGCCTCCGCGCCGCAAGCGCAACCGGACCCGCACCCGCGGCGGCAAGCCGGTCGAGCAGGCGGCGCCGAAGGACGACAACGTCGTCGACGCCGTCGCGACCGAGCGCAAGCGGAGCCGCACCCGGCGCCGCACCCGCGCGGGCAAGCCGGCCGGCGAGCCGACGGAGTCGCAGACCGCCTGACCCGGGGCCGCCCGGCCCCGGACGGTCCGGCGACCGCGAGGCACCCGCTCCGCCTCGCGGTCCTCGGCGCCGCACACCCGACCGCCCGGCACGCCTCGCGCGCGCCGGGCCGCACGTGCGTCCGGCCACCCGGCGGGCACGAGCCTGCGGACGAGCCGCCCCGGGCGAGGGCTCCGGCCGGCGCGTCCGTGCGGGGCTCCGCCGGCTCCTGGACTCGGCCACGGACGCCCCCCGGACGGCTCGACCTCGGCTTCGAGACCCTGCGGCTTCCCGACGACCCCGACCAGGCGCTCGTCGCGCACACCGTCGAGGAGGGATCGCCCTCGCAGACCGCTCTGCGGCTGCTCGCGGCGTGGAAGGCCGAGACCCGCTGCTGATCAGCCGTCCCGCAGTGCCAGGGCCTTCGCGGGATGGTCCGTGACCAGGACGGCCACGCGCGGGTCGCCCAGGAACCGGCGCATCACCGGCTCGGCGTTCACCGTCCAGATCATGGCGGGGAACCCGGCCCGCGCGCACTGCCGCAGCACGCCGACCCGCGCCAGCCGGTGGTTCAGCGCGACCATGTCGGCGCCCGCGCGGCGGATCAGCGGCAGCGGCGCGAAATCGTGCGCGGCGCCCCGCTCCCACAGGTTGCGGCCGACCGACAGCGCCGTCACCGCCTGCGGGAACCGCGCCTTGATCTCGATCAGCGAGGACACCTCGCCGGTCGTGACGACGAACTGCGGGCCGAACGCCTCCAGCGCCAGCGCGACCGTCTCGTGCTCGCAGCCGCGCTCCTTGAGGTCCAGATGCCCCCGCGCCTTCCCGGCGATGATCTCCATGGCGTCCTCGACCAGCGGCACCGGACGCGGCGACAGCTCCCGCACCCGGTCGTACGCCAGCCGCTTCAGCGGGAGCCCGCCCACCGTCGCGTCGTGATGGACGACCAGCCTCCCGTCGCCCGTCCGCCGGATGTCGATCTCCACGTACTCGGCGCCGGACTCGGCCGCCTCCCGGAGGCCGTCCAGCCCCGCCTCGTCCCGCCGATGCGCGGACACGGCCGGCTTGGGTTGCACGCTGTGGACGTTACCAGGGCGGCGCCGTCGCGCCGGGCCCGGCCCGGGGCCCGTTTAGTATGGTGGCGCCCCGTGAGTACGCCCCGGTTCCTGAGATTGCCCACCGGCGTCGGCCGCACGACGCTCGAGACCTCCCGCGGTTCCTTCGCCGCCCTGGAGGCCCTGCCGGGTTCGGGGGTGTCCGAGCGCCGTCCCGCCCTGCTGGTGCCCGGTTACACCGGCAGCAAGGAGGACTTCCTCGCCGTCCTGCAGCCCCTCGCCGCGTCCGGCCGCCGGGTCGTCTCGATCGACCTCCGCGGGCAGTACGAGACGCCCGGGCCCGACGACCCGTCCGGCTACGGCCGCGCCGCCCTCGGCGAGGACGTCACCGCGCTGCTGGACGTCCTCGGCCCGGACCCCGTGCACCTCGTCGGGCACTCGTTCGGCGGGCTCGTCACCCGCGAGTCCGTCCTCGCCGACCTCGTCCGCCCGGCCTCGTACACGCTGATGGGGTCGGGCCCCGCCGGCATTTCCGGCCCGACCGGTGCCCGCGCCGCCGCCCTGCGCGACGCCCTTCCCGAGATGGGCATGCAGGCCATCTGGGACATCAGCATGGAACCCGAACTGATCGCCAAGGGCGTCCCCCTGGAGATCGTCGACTTCCTGAAGCGGCGCATGCTCGGCACGTCCGAGGCGAGCCTCATCGGCATGGCGCGCGAACTCCTCACCGCGCCCGACCGCACCGACGAACTGGCCAAACACTGCGCCGACACGGGGCTGCGCACGCTCGTCCTGTACGGCGAGGACGACGACGCCTGGCGGCCCGAAACGCAGGCCGCGATGGCGGAACGCCTCAACGCGGACCGGGTCGTCATCCCCTCCGCGGCCCACTCCCCCGCCGTCGAGGCCCCCGAAACCACGGCCCGCGCCCTCATCGATTTCTGGAATCAGGCAGAACGCGCCCTGGGCTGAGAATTTCACGCGTGCACCCGCCCGTATATCCGGGTTATCGTAACGCGCAGCCGTTTCTCGCTTCGGGAGTTGATCAGCGTGACGATGGGCGGGACACCGGACACCGAATGGCCCGCCGCGCTGAACGTCCAGACTCTCCTCGAAGAGGGCTGGCGTCCCACGCCGTTCCGGCAATTCGTGTTGAAGATGCACAGCCGCTGCAACCTGGCATGCGATTACTGCTACATGTACGAGATGGCGGACCAGGGCTGGCGGCGCCAGCCCCGCCGCATGTCCCGCACCACGATCGACCAGGTCGCCGCCCGGATCGCCGAGCACGCGCGGCACAACGACCTGCCCCGCGTCGACGTCATCCTGCACGGCGGCGAGCCCTTGCTGGCCGGCGTGGAGCACATCCGGTATGCGTTGCAGACGATTGGTTCGGCGGCCCGCCCCGACATTTCCGTCGGTTTCCATGTGCAGACGAATGGCGTGCTGCTCGATTCGTCCTTCCTGGAACTGTTCGACGAGCACGACGTATACGTGAGCGTCAGCCTGGACGGCGACGAGAAGGGCCACGACCGGCACCGGCTCCGCAAGAACGGCGAGGGCAGTCACCAGGCCGTCACCCTCGGCCTGCACCGGCTCACGTCCGCGCAACGGCGGTTGTTCAGCGGCCTGCTGTGCGCCATCGACCTCGACAACGACCCGGTGACCACCTACGAGGCCCTGCTCGCCCACCGCCCCCCGGCCATGGACTTCCTGCTCCCCCACGGAAACTGGGAAGAAGCGCCCCCCGGCCTCCCCTCCGACGGCACCCCCTACGCCGACTGGCTCATCGCCGTCTTCGACCGCTGGTACCGCGCGCCCGCGCGGGAGACCCGCGTCCGCCTGTTCTCCGAGATCATCCGATTGCTGCTCGGCCGCCCCTCGCACAGCGAGTCCATCGGCGTCTCCCCCGTCGCCGTCGCCGTCGTCGAGACGGACGGGAGCATCGAGCAGGTCGACACGCTCAAGTCGGCCTACGAGGGAGCGGCGCACACGTCGCTGCACGTGCGCCGCGACCCGTTCGACGCCGCCCTCATGCTCCCCGCGATCGCCGCCCGCCAGATCGGCCGGCGCGCCCTGTCCGCCGAGTGCCGCGCATGCCCCGTCCACCGCGTCTGCGGCGGCGGCCTCTACGCGCACCGCTACCGGTCCGGCACCGGCTTCGCCAACCCCTCGGTCTACTGCCGCGACCTCTTCCGGCTCATCACGCACATCCGGGACGCCGTCGCCCGCGACGTGGACGACATCAAACGGAGGAGCACGTGAACCGCCACGAGATCCCCGAGAAGACCTTCCTCGCCCTCGCCGCGGGCGGCGGCGGTGAGGAGGCCCTCGACCTCCTCCGCAAGGCGCAGTACAGCAAACGGCTCCTGCTCCTGCGCGGCGTCCGCGACGCCGCGCCCCGCGAGACGGCCAGCGCCTACGACCTGCTCGCCCGCATCCAGGAGACCGACCCCGGCGCCGTCGAGACCGTCCTGCGCTACCCCACGGTCGGCGAGTGGGCCCGCCGCACCCTCCTGGTCCTCACCGGCCGCGAACACGGACGGGCGAACCCCGCCGAGCTCGCGGCCCTCGCGGCCGCCGCGGCGGTCCGCGCGCGCCGCCCGTGCACGATCGACGTCCCGTCCCGCGACGGCGCGATCGTCCTGCCGTCCCTCGGCCGCGCGTTCGTCCGGACGCCCGCCGCGCGCGTGGCCGTCGACCGCTCGGGCGCCCGCATCGGCGACCTCGCGCTCCCCCGCGACCTCCACACCGACGCCCCGGGCTGGCAGGCCGTCCGCCGCCTCGACGACGAACTGCTCCTCGACGACCACGACCCCGACCGGATGCCCGGCGGCACCGCGCTCCCCGGCCGCCTCACCCCGTCCGAACTCGCCCACTGGCGGACGACCCTCACCGACGCCCGGCGCATCCTGCGCGCCCACCACGAAGCCGTCGCCGAGGAGATCTCCGGGGCCCTGACCGTCCTCACCCCCCTGGTCCCGCCGGCCCAGGGCCAGTCGAGCGCCACCCCGAAGCACGCCTTCGGCAACATCGGCCTCTCCACACCGCCCGACGCGCTCTTCTTCGCCGTGACCCTCGCCCACGAGGTCGCGCACACCAAGCTCACCGGCCTGCTCGACGTCGTCCCCCTCACCCGCCCCGACGACGGCGGCCGCTACTACGCGCCGTGGCGAGCCGACCCCCGTCCCGTCTCCGGTCTCCTCCAAGGGGCCTACGCGCACCTCGCCATCGCCGCGTTCTGGCGCACCCAGCGACGTCACGAAACAGGCGATTCAGCCCTCCGCGCCCACACCGACTTCGCACGCTGGCGCACCGCCACGGACCTGATCGTCCGGACCCTCGCCGCCACCGGCGGCCTGACCCCCGAAGGGGAACGGTTCGTCGGCGAGATGTCGAACACCCTGCGGCCCTGGCTGGCCGAGCCCGTCCCGTCCGAGGCACTGGCCCGCGCGGAGCAGGCCGCCGGCGCCCACCTCGCGGCCTGGCGCGCCACCCACGGCGCCCCGCCCGCCCTGCAGGGCCTCTAGATCGGCGGCGGGTCGAAGTCGAAGTCCAGGTGCCGCCGCTCCGCCGCCACCACCGCGTCCCGATGGTCGAGCCCGAGCGTCCGGACGTAGCCGTCCATCGTCTCCTTGTACAGCCGCGACGCCTCGTCCTTCCGGCCCGCCTTCTCGAGGTCCACCGACAGGTTCGCCGCGCACGCGAGGGTCATCGGGTGCTCGTCCCCCAGCGTGACCTTCAGGCGCCGCAGCGTCCCCTCGCCGAGCCGGACGGCGTCGTCCAGCTCCCCCAGCTCCGCGAGGTCGCTCGCCAGGTTCGTCGCCACGGTGAGCGCGTAGTGGTGATCGTGCCCGAGGACGTTGCGCAGCCCGGCCAGAGCCCGCTCGTTCAATTCCCGCGCACTGGCGGAGTCGCCGAACACCCGGTGCAGGATCGCCAGGTTGCCGATGCAGCCGTAGTTGTACGGATGCTCCGCGCCGTACGCCTTGGGGTACCGGCGGACGGTGTCCTCCGCCAATTCGAAGGCCGCCTCCTTCTCACCGATCGTCCGCTGGATATTGGCCAGGCACATCGCGGCGGCGAGCGTGTCCGGATGGTTCAGCCCATAAAGCCGCACGAACCGCCCGTGCACCTCCTGTGACAGCTCGAGGGCGCTGTCGAGGTCCTCCCCGAGCCGCCGGTAGGCGATGGCGAGGTCGGTGCCCGAGCGCAGCGCCCAGGGGTGCTCCGCCGTCAACTCGCTGACCCCGTAGCTGTACACGTCCTCACCGATGTCGCACGCCTCAAGGTAGTCGCCGCACAACCGGACCGCGCGAGCGAGCCCGTTCCAGGCGTTCAGAATGCTCGGGGTGGACGCCGAACTGTGGGCCGTGAGGCCTTTGTAAGCCTGCTGATGCAGGTCGCGGGCGTGCGCGTAGTCACTGTTCAGGCCATACCCGAGAGCCAGGTTGTTCATGACCAGGTAGGTCGAGATGTGATTGGGCCCGTACACCTGCTTGTGCAGGTCGAGAGAGTGGCGGTCGTGCTCCAGCGCCTGACGGAAATCGCCGCGCGCGCGCAGGTCGGCACCAAGGCTGTTGCGGAACCGCAACGCGTCCTCGTACTCCGCTCCGACAATACGCTCCGCCTGTTCCAGGCCGACGCTGTCGATATCGTACGCCGCGCCGAACTCGCCGAGCGCACGCAGCACGTTCGCGTAATAGAACCTTCCGCGCAGAATCTCCGGGTCGCCTTCCGAACTGTCCCTCGCCCAGCGGTCGAGGAACTGCTCGACCAGCCGGCGGGCCAGCGAATAGTCACCGATCTCGTACAGGTACTTGACCACGGTGATGGCGAAGCGGCGGACCTTCGGATCGTGGCTCTCGCCCACCTCCGCGGGTTCGATGTGGCCGAGCAGGTCCGCGAACCGCTGCCACGTCTCCGGACCGACGTCCGGCGGCGCCGCCTCCACGAGCAGCCGGTGCACGTCGTCGCGCAGGCGTTCCTGGGCCGGCTCCGCGATCTCGTCGCGCAGCAACGCCTGGATCAGCCGGTGGATCTGCACGGTGCGGCTCTTGGAGTCGACTCTGGCCAGCGCGTACCGCCCCAGTTCACGGATCGCCTTGGAGAGCCGGATCGGGTCGGCCAGCAGTTCGGCCAGGGGCTGCTGGACGCCCTCGGGGACGCGGACGAACACATCGCGCGGGATCGGTTCCGGCCCGAAGAAGGCACAGCAGCGGAGCAGGTCGACGGCCTCGGGCACCTTCTCGGACAGGCTGTCCACCGACAGCTTCCAAGCGGCGGTCATCGACACCGGGTACTCCGTGGGTTTTCCCTCGGCCAGCAGCTGACTCGTGCGGTCGGCCAGCAGCTCCAGGTACTCCTGGACGGTGATCCCCGTCTCCGCCTGCAGCGCCCCGGCCTGCTCCAGGGCCAGGGGAAGGTCGCCGAGTTCGTCCGCGAGCCGGCCGGCGTCCTCGGCCGTGATCGCGCGCGGCACCCGCTTCTTGAGGAACTCGATGCTCTCCTCGCGGGTGAAGACGTTCACCGCGACCGTCGCGGCGACCGCCTCCCACCGGTTGTTGCGCGAGGTGATGAGGACGTGCCCGTCCCCCTGCGGGAGGTTGTCGCGGAGGTCCTCCGGCTGGTCGGCGTTGTCGAAGATCAGCAGCCAGCGCGCATAGGGCTCGCCTCTGCGCAGGCAGTCCAGGACGGCGTTGGCGGCCTCCTCGATGCCCATCGAGCTGACCGGGGGGAGCCCCAGGTGCGGGGCCAACGCGGCGAGGGTCGGCTTGACCAGCGCCGGCTGGTCCGAGGGGACCCACCACACGAGGTCGTAGTCGCCTTTGAACCGGTGGGCGTACTCGATCGCCATCTGCGTCTTGCCGACGCCGCCGTACCCCTGCAAGGCGTGCGGGACGACGGCGGTCACCTCACTGGAGATCCCGGCCCTCAGCCGGTTGAGCAGTTCTTCCCGGCCGGTGAAGTTCTTGTTCCGCTGCGGGACTCTGCCCCAAACCTCGGGCATCGCTCCCGACGCACGTCCGATCCTGGCCGACACCGGCAGAGACACGCGTCCACCTCCGAGAACCGCCAGAGCACCTCGTCATAGGGGCCGTCCTGGCGTAATCCTAAGTTTCAGAACAGCAATATCCCACTACGGTGACGAACAGAACAGGTCATGCGACACAGATGGCACCCCATCAGCGCTCCAAGGCGCAGATGACCACGATCCGGACCGGCCGATACGCGATTAAGGACGTCCGCAATCGCGGGGCGCACCGTTTTCTTCAATGGATCACTCGCCGCGGGGGTGGCCGCCGGGTCCGGTGTCTGCGAAAATCCATGATAAGGACCTCGCCCGCTTGGGCGATCTTTCCGCCACGACGACATCGTCCCCATTCAATACCGACCCGAGGACCGAGGTATGTCGTACATCGATTCGAGCAGCCCGGACGTCGTCATCGACCTGACGGGGCTCTCCCTGAAGGAACTCGACGAACTCGGCGACCGCGTGATCGAGGACGCGCTGCGCAGCGTCCTCGATCCCTCGCGCGGAGAGGTCGCCGCGGCCGGCTTCGACAGCAAGTTGTTCCATCCCTCGATCGACGCGGCCACCGCGGACTGAGGCCGCCCCTGCACGGGTCGCCCGGGTCGCGTCCGCTCCGCACCGGGGCGAGCGCGGCGCGCGCCCAAGGATCGCGACCGTCGCCCGGACGGCCGGGCGAGGTTCGGGGACGCCCTCCCCTCTCGAGTCGGTCGAGCGGCAGAGGGTACGACATCGCACAAGCAACCGTTTGGATCCGGGCTCGGGTTGCCCAAATCCCCGCATCTCGTCTACCGGCGCGACTAGAGTTTGCCCTGAGCTAGACGCTTTGGCGAACGACTCTTCCGCGCTCGGTACGGAGTATCTTTGTCGTGCCCTTTTTGGGTGTTGCGCACCTGCTATCCGGTTCGCTGGGATAACGACCGTCCACCTCGGTTTCGGTCCGCACGCCCGCCGGCCTCGGCCGAGCCCCGTCGACGGTCACCGTGAGCCGCGCGGGAGAGACCGACGGTCATCGGTCCCGCCGGACGAGCGGGCGGCACGCCGAAGCGGCGCTTCCGCGGAATTTCTCGCGCCTCTGGCTCGGCTCGGCCGCCTCCCATCTCGGGCGCATGAACGCCGCCATCGCATTGCCGTTGCTCGCACTGTCACTGACCCATTCCGCGGTCTTCGCCGGATGGGTCGCCGCGGCGGGAACGTTCCCAAGCCTCTTGCTCTATCTCCCGGCCGGCGTCCTGGTCGACCGCCTCGACCGGCGCTCGGTGATGATCGCCTGCCAGAGCGCCCGGTTCGCCATCGCGCTCGTGCTCGTCATCGGGCTCCTGACCATGGCCGATCCCGCCCCGCTGCTGCTCGGGGCGGCGGCCGCGGACGGCACTCTGGCATCGCTGTACAACCTCGCCGAGGCGACCCTGATCCGGCGCATCGTGCCGGTCGACGCGCTCCCCGACGCGATGGCGAGAAACGAGGCGCGCAGCCATATCGCCCTGCTCCTGGGGCGCCCGCTGGGCGGGTTCCTCTACGGCTGCAACAGGTCCTACCCGTTCATCGTGGACGCGCTGACCTCGCTGTTCTCCGTGTTCATGATCCTGAAAATACAACGGGGCGACACCGAGTCTCCACGGACGGCCGATAAGGAAGCCCGCGAAAGCAACCTGCGAGACTGCGCCAGGCAACTGATACGCGATCCTTTTCTGCGCATGCTGCTGATCGTATGCAGCGCGACCAATTTCGCCTTCCAGATCATCTTTCTGATGCTCATCGTCCAAGCCGAACGCACGTTCGAGTCGAGCGCCGTGATCGGTCTGCTGTTCACCGCGTCCGGACTGGGCGGAACGCTCGGGGCCGTCGCGGCCCCACGGCTGGTGCGCAAGCGGCGGAAGTTCCTGGCCATCTTCGTCTGCGTCTGGGGCTGGGCGGCCGCGATCGCGGCCGTATGGGTCTTCGACCACCCCATCGCGGGCTTCGCGGCCTGGGGCGTCATCAGCCTGCTCGGTGCGCACGTCAACGTCGCGCTCACCGTTCACCTGGCCACGCACGTTCCCGATGCGATGCTGGCCCGGGTGACCGGCATCAACAATTTCGTCACCGGCAGCGCAGTCCCGCTGGGGGCGTCTTTCTCCGGTTATCTGCTCTCCATGGTCTCCACGCCGCGGTCCGCGAGCGCGACCGTTCTCGCTTTGACACTGTGCGTTGCGCTGGGAGTCAGCGTCTACGGGCTGCACCGCAGGAAGACTCAACTGAAACGCCGCGTGCGCCCATTGCTCCTCCGTATGTACCTGGTTCCACACCGCCCACGACGTCCACTGAACGCGTACCATGACCCCACCGACGACGGCCGTCCATGCGACGGCATCCGAGGGGGCGTGGCTGAAGGTGACATCGTCGCTAGGCAATGACGACATCAACCGGCTTGTCGAGGGGATGTGGCGCCTGGACGCGCTGCAGAAGCAGAAGAACCGCGACCTCTACCTCTCGATCGTGCGCAAGGAACTCGGAATCCCCCTGCCGGTCCGGCGCGACGAACGCGACTTCGTCGACCTGTGGTGCCTGGTCGAGGGATGCCTCGAACACAGCGGCGCACTTCACGCGTTCCTCCAGGTCATCGAACGTTTCCATGGGGGAAGCAGCACTTTCGCGAACATCCGCCGGGTCGCTTCGGCGCTACTGCCGGAACCCCTGCTCGAATCCGGGGAGCGCCGGGCGCTCCACGAACTCGTCAAAGTCCTGCAGAACGGCGATCCCGACGCGCTGCGCGAGGAAGTGGTCCGCGAGCTGTTCTGGACCGTCGCGGAACCGGCCGATCTGACCATCGACACCGGGGACATCTGGCCGGTGCTGGACGGCTTGGAGGACTTCAACGTCGACGAGGACGGCGTGCCGCCACTATTGAACTTCGTGGAGGAACTCGCGGTCCGGACGGGCGGCCCCTTGCGCATGCGCCTTCTGCGGTGGTCGGAGCGCGCGGCCGCGCGGCTCGGCGTGGCGCACGTCGTCCACGCGCGCCGGGAACGCGCCGCTCTGCTGGGAGAACGACCGCGCAGGTACCTCGTCATCGCGTTCCGGCCGGACGGAGCGTCGCCCGACCGGTACCTGGTCTCCGCCTGGCTGCAGTCGGACGACGGTCACGGCATCATGCTCCGGTGCGAGGACGACGACCCGATGCCGGTCACCGGCCTTCCCGCGCTGATCGTCGAACTCCTCACCGAGGAGCCGCAGGTCGTCAACCGGCCGCCGATGGCGGAGCTGACGCTCGAGTTCGTCCTGCCGTTGAACCTTCTCGGCAGGACTCCGCTCGACCAGTTCCGCATCACCGTGGACGGGCTGGAGCGACGACTCGGCATCGAACACCCCGTCGTGGTGCGCAGTCTCGACCGGATGCAGAAGCAGAACTACCACCCCGCCTGGCGGCGCAAATGGAGCTGGCTTCGTGACAATCCCCACGGCGCCGAAGTGTGCTGGGTGACACAACCGGGTGAGTACCGGGGCGAAAGCCTGTACAACATGCTGCTGGCCGATCCCTCGTCCGTGTGCCTGGCCCTGGCCTTCCCGCCCCGCGCGGACGGCGGCGGAGCTCCCGACGAACTCCGCATCGCCTTGCAGGCCGGAGCCCCGATCATCGCCTGGTGCCGGAACGGCCGGTCCCCCCGGAAGTTCACCGAGGAGTTCCGGGAGCTGGTCTCGCACGGCGCGCTCGCGCTTCCCGACAGCGTGCTCGCCCTGCGCCGGGAAGCGGTGCTGACCAGTGACCGCGAACCCGACGCCGACCACCTGGGCTTGGAACTGACCCTGCTGTTCGACGACGCCGACCGGTTCCCCGAGCACCACGGACTACTGAAGGCCCCGGCCTGAGCGCCGGCGAGGAGGATGTCGTGACGAAGCACGCGGATCCGGGCGAGAGGCCGGGCGACTGGCTGATCTATCGCGGCGAGGGCACGCCTCACGACGGCCTGCGGGCGCTGCCCGAGCCGCCGCCGTGGCGGCGGTTCGACCGCGGGAGGTCCGCGCCCGGTCTGGGGCCCGGCGCGCTCGAGCGGGCCGTGTCCTACCGGCCGGATCCGAACGTGATCACGATGGTGAACGTCGCCCTGCACCTGCGGCGTCCGCTCCTCGTCACCGGAAAGCCCGGCACCGGCAAGTCGACGCTCGCGTTCAACGTGGCGCACGAACTGGGGTTGGGGCCGGTCCTCTACTGGCCGATCACCAGCCGTGCCACGCTCGAGCACGGGCTCTACCGATACGACGCCATCGGGCGCCTCCACGAGACGAGTCTGCGCCAGGCGACCGCCTCGGGCGCGGCCGCTCAGGCGCCCGACATCGGGCGCTACATCCGCCTCGGGCCGCTGGGAACCGCGCTGCTGCCGCGGGAACGACCCCGCGTACTGCTGATCGACGAGCTCGACAAGAGCGACATCGATCTGCCCAACGACCTGCTGAACGTCTTCGAGGAAGGCGGCTTCACCGTCCCGGAGCTGGAGCGGCTGCCGGAAGAGGACGAGGTGGTCCATGTCCTGCCGGCCAAGGGCAACGACCGCGTGCCGGTCACCCGCGGCAAGGTCCAGTGCAGCGCCTTCCCCCTCGTCGTCATCACCAGCAACGGGGAACGGGAGTTCCCGCCGGCCTTCCTGCGCCGCTGCGTGCGGCTGGTGATCGAGCCGCCCGACGCCCAGCGGCTCGCCGAGATCGTCGAAGCGCATTTCGGGCCCGAGGCCCGGCAGGCGAGCACGGACCTGATCAACGACTTCCTGAGCCGCCGCGAACACGGCGACCTCGCGACGGACCAGCTTCTCAACGCCGTCTACCTGTGCACGTCGGGCTCCCGGCCGCCCGAGGGCACCCTGCAAGAGATGATCGAGTCGATCCTGCGCCCGCTGGGCACGGCCGGATCGGGATGAACGGGGGCCTCGACGAGGTGATCGAGGCGCTGAGCCGGCTCGATCCCCGTCCCACCGCCAGGGAACTGGCCGACGCGCTCTGGCTCGCGCGGCTGCTGCCGCCGCACGCGGACGACGCCGGGCCGGTGCCGGAGCCGCCGGCCGCGGAAGGGGACCGCGGCGCGCCGCCCGAGCCCCCGCCCGCCGAGCCGGCCGATCCCGAACCGCGCACCCGTCCGGACGGCGCCGCCCCGGCCGCCGCGGCGCCGCAGGCGGCCCTGCACCTCGCCCACCCGGGCGCCGGCGCGGACGGCATCGTGCGGAGCCCGGCGCTGCCCGCGATCCCCGGGGCCCTGGACCTCGCACGCGCGCTGCGGCCGCTGCGCGAGCACGTCTCGTCGCGGACGGTCCAGAACCTGGCCGAGGACGCGACGGCGCAGTGGATCGCCGACACCGGCATCTGGCGCCCCGTGATGGAGCCGGCGCCGGAACGCTGTTTCGAGCTCGCGCTCGTCGCCGACGACAGCGCCTCGATGGTGGTGTGGACCAGGATCATCGGTGAGCTCCACACGCTGCTGGAGCGGCTCGGAGCGTTCCGCGACGTGCGGATGTGGCGGTTGAACACCGATGACGGCGTGCTCGCCCTCACCACGGGAGGCGGCGCACAGGTACGGAACCCCAACGAGCTGATCGATCCGACCCGCCGCCGGATCGTCCTGGTCGTCAGCGACTGCATCGGCCGCGCCTGGCTCGACGGGCGGGTCGCCGCCCTGCTCGAGCGGTGGGCGGACGCCGGTCCCGTGGCGATCGTCCAGCCGCTCCCCCAACGGCTGTGGGGCCGCTGCGGGACGCTCGTCGAACCGGTCCGGATCCGGGCCGGCCAGGCCGGGCTGCCGAACAGCCGGCTCTCGGTCGACTCCCGGGACGGCTTCCTCGTCCCTCCGGGCACGGCGATCCCCGTGCTGGAACTGTCGCCGCGGTGGCTCCGGCCATGGGCGGAGCTGGTCGGCGGGGGCGCCCGCCAGATCAGCACCATGGCGATGTTCACGGGTTCCGAGCCGCCGAAGGAGCCCGAGGAAGAGGGCGTGGAGGACCTCTCTCCGCGCGAGCGGGTCATGCGTTTCCGGGCCGGCGCCTCACCCAAGGCGTTCCGGCTCGCGTGCCATCTCGCGGCGGCGCCGCTGCGGCTGAAGGTGATGTCGCTCGTCCAGCACGCCGTCCTGCCGCAGACGAACCAGACGCACCTCGCCGAGGTGTTCCTCGGCGGCCTCATGCGCAGAGCCGACGAGAACGGCACCGCCCCTGCGCCGGACGAGGTTCTGTACGAGTTCCACGACGGTGTCCGCGACGTCCTCCTCGGCGGCCTCAAACGCGCGGACGCGCTGTTCGTGCTGCGGAAGGTCTGGGACGTCGTCCGGGAGCGCCTCGGCTCTCCCCTCGACTTCCCGGCGCTGCTCCGCGCGCTCGAGGAGGAGACGGAGGATCTCCAGGACGATCTGCCGTTCGCGCAGGTCGCCGCCCATGTGCTGCACCGGATCGGTGGACCGTACGCCAGGCTCGCCGCGCGGCTCCCCATGAGACCGGCGAACCCGTCCGCCCTCACGGACGACCCCGGGGGCGCGCACCTCCCGGGCCGTCCTCGTCTTCCCGAACAGCGGGTCCAGCCCCCGGCCGCCTCCGCCCGCCCCCTGCTGGGGGGCGGGCTCCCCGCCAGGAATCCCGATTTCGTCGGCCGGGACGCGCTCCTGCGCGACGTCCGCCGGCGCCTGCGGGACGGGGTCACCACCCTCTTGCCGGCGCCACCGCACGAACTGGGCGGCCAGGGCAAGTCGCAGCTCGCCGTCGAGTACGCGCACCGGCACCTGGACGACTACGACCTCGTCTGGTGGGTTCCCGCCGAGCAGGCGCCCCTGGCGCGGTCGTCGCTCGCCGAACTCGCGTCCGTCCTCGGGACGCCCCTGAGCGACGACGTCAACCGCACGGTCGAGCACGTGCTCGACGCGCTGCGGCGGGGGCGGCCGTTCCGGCGCTGGCTGCTGATCTACGACAACGCGACGGATCCCGACGGGCTGCTCCCGCTGATGCCCGTCGTTCCCGGGCCGCCGCCGGCCGCGTCGTCCCCGCACGGGCACCTGCTGGTCACGTCGCGCGACCAGCGCTGGCGGGAGATCACCTCGATCGCGGAGGTCGGCTTCTTCGAGCGGCGGGAGAGCGTCGCGCTGCTGCGCCGCCGTGCCGCGGCGTTGCCGCCCCGGGACGCCGAACGCCTGGCCGAGCGGGTCGGCGACCTGCCGCTCGCCGTCGAGCAGGTCGCGGCCTGGCACGCGGCGACCGGCCGTCCGAGCGCGGAGTATCTGCGGCTGCTGGACGAGCGGCTCGGGGAGTCGTCCGGCGGGCCGCTGCCGGACTACCCGGCGGAACTCGCCGCGGCGCTCGAGATCTCCTTCGAGGGCCTGCGGAGCGAGGATCCGGGGGCCGGCCGGCTGCTGGAGATCCTGGTCTTCTTCGGGCCGGAACCGGTGACGGCGGAGCTTCTCTCGGCGGGCGCGTCGGCGCGGCAGCCCGGTGCGGACGTCCCTTCCGCACTGGAGGACCCGGATGCGCTGCGCGCCATGATGACCGCGATCGCCCGGTACTCACTGGGCCGCTTCGACATCGACGCGGACGCGCCGCGGATCCAGGTGCACCGGCTGGTCCGCACGATGCTGCAGCACAAGGTGCCGGAAGCGGAGCGGACCGCGACGCGCGACCTCGTGCACCGCCTCCTCGCGGCGGCGACTCCGGCCGCGGCGCCCGACGATGAGAGCACCTGGGCGCTCCGCTGGCAGATCGCACCGCACGTGATCCCGGCCGGTGTGATCGACGGGTCCACCGCCGACGTCCGGGAGATCGCGCTCGACCAGATGCGCTACCTCTACCTGCGGGGTGATTTCGAGGGGAGCCGGGCCCTCGGCGAACTCGCCCTCGCGCACTGGCGCAGGGAGTGGGGCGAGGACGACGCGTCCGTGCTGATGGCCGGGCGGGAACTCGGCACGGTGCTGCGCGCCCTCGGCGACGTCACGGCCGCCGCCGCGCTGAACGCCGACGTCTACCGGCGGACGGCCGGCAGCTTCGGTCCCGACAGCCTCGCGACGCTCCGGGCCGCCAGCAGCCGGGCCGCCGACCTGCGCCTGCGCGGAGACTTCGTCCAGGCGCTGGATCTGGACCGGGACACGTTGCAACGCATGGACCGCATGTTCGGGCGCGGGCATCTGGAGACCCTGCGGGTGGCCAACAACGTCGGCATCGATCTGCGCCTGCTGGGAGAGTTCCGGGAGGCCCGTGAGATCGACGCGGACGCCCTCGGCCGCCTGCGGTCGGAGTTCGGCAACGCTCAC
This sequence comes from Actinomadura sediminis, assembly GCF_042675525.1. Lineage (NCBI taxonomy): Bacteria > Bacillati > Actinomycetota > Actinomycetes > Streptosporangiales > Thermomonosporaceae > Actinomadura > Actinomadura sediminis. Next base: position 18,072 of record NZ_JBHTJA010000017.1, on the reverse strand, counting down.
CGCAGCACCCTCCTCGCCATGAACCAGCTCGCCCGCGACCTGCACGGGCTCGGCTTGTACTGGCGGGCGGCGGAGCTCCAGCAGGACGCCCTCGAGCGGATGCAGGGCCCCCTCCCCGCGGACCACGCCTTCGTCCTGCACGCGGAGATGAGCCAGGCCGCCACGTTGCGCCAGCTCGGCTCCTACACCGACTCGCTGCGGCTGGCCGAAGAGACCCATCGGCTGCACCTGCAACGCTTCGGGGAGCACCATCAGGACACGCTCGCCGCGCGCCGCGTCCTGGCGCTGGCCTGTGTCCGGACGGGCGACGCCGAACGCGGGCGGCTCCTGGCCGAGACCGCGCTCACCGGGTACCGGTCGGTCATGGGCCGCGACCACCCGTTCGTCTACGCGTGCACCACGGATCTCACGGCGACCTTGCGCGCCCTCGGCGGCCACGAACCGGCGCGGGCGATCGACGACACGACCCTCCGGGCGCTGACCCGCCTGCTGGGCCCCGACCATTACTACTCGCTCTGCTGCTCGGTCGGGCTCGTGCACGACCTCTACCGCATGAACCGGCTGGAGGCCGCCCATATCCGGTCGGCGGAGACGCTCGCGCGCTTCGGTCACCGGTACGGACCGGGCCATCCCTACACGCTGGCCTGCACGCACAACCACCGGGTGATCAGCAGGTCGCTGCGGCGCGACGGCCCCGTCGAAGACCCGCTCGTCTCGCTTCAGGAATCCCTGGGCCGGGACCATCCGGAAATCCTGGCGGCACGGGAAGGGAGGCTGCTGGAATGCGTGATCGAGCCGATTCCCCTCTGAGCGGACGCATCGAGAGAAAGGCGAACGCGCCGAGCCGGTGCCGTGCCGCGGCGGGCCGCCGACGAATTCAACGGGAAAGCGGACCGCCGGCGTCGTCCACGGGAGACTGGAAGGCGTCGAAACCCGCCACGGCCTCCTGGGGCCCGTACGACTCGTCGAGCACCTGCTGTAGGGCCCTGCCGATCACCGTCGACTCGATCGCCTCGATCTGCCGCAGGGAGACGTCGCTCACGTCGATCAGAAACGACCGACCTTCGTCGCCTGTGTCCCCCAACCAAGCCTCCTTCTCACGGTCACGCGACCATCCCGGGTCTCGGACCGGTGCGGGATCTTCACCACGAGACGTCCGTTCCCAGATCTAACCATGTGAAGCAAAGAGACGTGTGTTCTTCCGGAGCCATGGATCGACTTTTGGCCCATCGTGGCAAGGTCTGCCGGGTTCTGCTTCCGGGACCGGAGGAAACACCCCTCCACAACAGGACCGAGGCGGAAGGGGCCTGTTATGAGCACCGACGAGCTCGGGGAACTCCCCGTGGACGAGCAGGGCGGACGATGGACGCCGCACGGAGCGTGTGTGATCTTGGCCTTCGACATCGCCGCGTTCGGGGACACGGCCCGGACGGACGACGTCCGCCGGATCATGCGGGACGCGATGTACCGGCAGATCGACGTGAGCCTGCGGGCGGGCGGCGTGGAGCCCGCGGACCGCTACCGCGAGGACCGGGGCGACGGGGCCATGGTGCTCGTGCGGCCGACGGTCGGGACGGAGGCGTTGCTGACGACGGTCGTGGACACGTTGAGGGCCGAGCTCCGGCGGTACAACAAGGCCGCGGCGGACGTGGCGAAGATCAGGTTGCGGGCGGCGGTGCACACCGGCGAGGCCCGTCACGACGGGAACGGGGTCGTGGGGACGGCCGTGAACCACGCGTTCCGGATCCTGGACGCGCAGCCGTTCAAGGACGCGCTCGACGAGTCGGGCATGGCGCTCGCGGTGGTCGTGTCGCAGCGGGTGTACGACGACGTGGTGAGGCACGGGCCCGGGCTGGTCGATCCGGACGAGTACCGGCCGATCGGCATCGCGGTGAAGGAGACGGAGGGCGCCGCGTGGGTCCGGGTGCCCGGTGCGGGGGCTCCGCGGGCGGAGCAGGGCGGGGGGAACGGTTCGGCGGCCGGGGGCGGGGCGGAGGTCGCGGAGCGGCCGCCGGCTCCCGCGGTCGCGGCGCACGACGTCCTGCGGGCGGGCGGGGTGGACGGTGCCGGGGTGGCGGCGGCGCCGGGCGCCGTGCCGCCCGGGGCGGTGTTCGAGGTGGTGGATCGGATGCTCGACGTGCCGCTGATGGCGTCCGAGTCGGGACGGGAGCAGGTGCTGGGGGTGCTCCGGGGGGAGATCGCCGGCTCGGTGCCGCGGCAGGCCACGGCGCGCACGGACGTCTACGCGATCGTCACGACGTGTCTCGACTATCCCGGGGGGCTCGGGGAGTTGCTTGCGGCGATCAAGGGGCTGGCGGGAGAGCCGATCGCCGTGCTGCGGTTGGAGCAGACGATCGCACGGGTGCTTCCGCGGCTCTGACGTGGACGGGCGTGCGGGGCGCGTGCGGGACGATCGGGGGGCGCGGGCGGGTCAGTCGCGGGGGCAGTCGGGGCAGGGCCGCTGGGCGAAGGTCGGGGTGAGGACGACGCCCGCGCCGAAGCACGTCCAGCAGCCGAGCTGGTAGCCGGTGGCGTAGACGGGGCCGCGGAGGCCGTCGGTGCGGAAGCGGGGACCGGCGGGCGCGGTGCCGGCGCGGCCGCTGCCGGTGCAGTCCTCGCACTGCAGGGTGATGCGGTTGTCGCCGCGCGCGTAGACGATCTCTCCCCTGCCCTTGCAGGCCCGGCAGGAAGGGCCGTCCCACGATGCGCCCATCTCTCACCCCCGGTCGCGGATTTTTCCCTCGTTCATCATGCCAGCTCAAGGCCGGAATTTGACCCCGATGCGAGGGATGCTTTACGCGGAGAGGCGGGCGTAGACGACGATGTTGTCGAGGTAGCGGCCGTCGTGGAGGGCGCCGCCGCAGGTGATCAGGCGCAGGGACGGGTGCGGGGTGTGGCCGTAGACGGCCTTCGCGGGGAAGTCGCTCTTGGCGTGGCGGCGGACGGTGTCGACGGTGAAGACCGCCGTGGTGCCGTCGGCACGGCGGACGCGGACGGCGTCGCCGGGGTCGAGGGTACCGAGCCGGTGGAAGACGGACGGGCCGGAGGCGCGGGAGTCGCGGTGGCCGAGGATCACGGCGGTGCCGCGCTCGCCGGGGGTGACGGAGCCCGTGTACCAGCCGGCGAGGTCCTCGTGCGGCGCCCGGGGGACGTCGAGGGCGCCGCCGGGTGCGAGGCCGAGGGGCAGGAGGCTGGAGCGCACGCCGATGGACGGGATCGTGATCGTCGTCGGGCGGGACGGCGCGAGCGCCGGTGGCGCCGGCGCCGGTTCGGGCGCGGGCGCCGGGGCGCGGGACGGTGCCGGGGCTCGCGGGGGTCCGGCGGGGGCCAGGAGGTCGACGCCGGTGGTGGCGGTCAGCGCGGTGGCCGCGAGGGCCGCGAGCCGGACGCGGGGTCCGGCCGCGCGGCCCCGGGACGGCATCAGGCGGTGCGGCGCCGCGCGGCGAGGGCGAGGGCCGCGCCGGCGAGGGCGATGAGGCCGGCGCCGAGGACGCGGGTGCCGCCGGTGGTGCCGGCGCCGGTGTCGGCGCCGTGCGCGGCCATGGGGCGCAGCGCCCCGCACAGGGCGGGCGCGGTGACGGAGAGCGGGACCCCGGGCACGAGGTCGCTGCCGGCGCTCCGGGCCTTCTCGCCGATCAGCGAGGGGTCGAGGCCGTGGACGACGACGACCGCGGTGCCGTCGCGGAGCGACGCGAGGGTCGCGTCGTCGAGTTCGATGACGCGTTCGTAGTCGAGGGCGGCGCCGTGCGGCGCGATCTCGAGGTCGGTTCCGGCGGCGGGGGTGGTCTCGCCCCGGACGGAGAGGGTGGTGCGGACGGGCCCGTAGAAGGGTTCGCCCTCGGCGGTGCTGACGACGCCGTCGCCGTCGGCGTCGGCGCCGGGTGCGGGGCATCGGCCCTCGGCGCCGCCGTGGACGTGCTGGAGGTGCGGGTACGGTTCGCCGTCGAGGAGGCCCGCGAGCCCGGAGTAGTGCTCGGTGACGGTGGCGGTGCGGCCGTCCAGTTCGAGGGTGAGGGTCCCGGAGCCCTTCTGGTGGTTCAGCGGATCGAGCACCGCCTGGTACGTCCGCGCGCCGGAGTCGGCCAGCGCGGGCGCGGTCAGGGCGGGCGCGGTCAGGGCGGACGCGCCGGCGGCCGCGAGCGCCGCGGCGGCCGCGGCGAGCGGCCGGTTTCCTGTGAGTGCCATGCTCTTCCCTTCGCGTGGAGACCGGGTGCGGGGAGGCGCCCGCGCGTCCCTGTCCGTGCTCGTCCCCCTTGATCGTTATCGCCAAGGGAAGGGGCGGGAATTGGTCGGGCAATGCGTGGCGGACGGGTCTGACATGGCCGCCACGTCGCCATATGTCGCGAGCGGGGGGCGGTGTCGCGCGCCGGGCCCAGTAATGACACACTTACTGGAGTTTGTCTCACGGAGGTGCGTATGTCGGCGACCGTCCAGCCACCCGAGAGCGTCACCTGGCGCGTGCACATCGACCGGTCCATGTGGGTCGGGGGCGTCCGCAGCCTCATGCTGCAGGCCCTCCACCCCGTCGCCATGTGGGGCGTCTGGCAGAACTCGAACTTCCGGGAGGACCCGTTCGGGCGGCTGCAGCGGACGTCCGACTTCGTGGGGCTCTCGACGTTCGGCAGCGAGGAGGAGGTCGAGGCCGCCGCCTACCGGGTGCGCGAGATCCACCGGAGCCTGCGCATCCTCAACCACGACACCGGCAAGAGGGAACGGCTCGACCAGCCCGAGCTGCTCCTGTGGGTGCACTGCGCCGAGGTCTACTCGTACCTGGAGGTCGCGCGACGCGCCGGGCTGCCGCTGACGGACGCCATGGCCGACCGGTACCTCGACGAGCAGCGGCGGTCGGCCGTGCACGTGGGGCTGCACGCGGAGGACGTCCCGGGGAGCGTCGCGGAGATGGAGCGGTACTTCGCCGGCATGCGGCCGCGCCTGCGGGTCACGGAGGAGGCCGCCGAGACCGTCCGGTTCCTGATGTGGCCGGCGTTGCCGGAGAACCTGAGGTTCCTCGCGCCCGGAAAGCCGGGCTGGTTCCCGTTCGGGGCGCTCTGCTACTACTCGCTGCCCGACTGGGCCCGTGCCATGTACGGGGTGCTGCCGGAGGTGCCGCGGCCCGCCGTGACCGCCGCGCTGCGGTCGTTCCGGATGACGATGAACTCCGTCCCGGAGCGGCTGCACGACTACGCGTTCGCCAAGGACACCCGCGACATGCTCGAACGGGCCCGGCGGCGGTTGAGCGCCGAGGGCTACGACGTGAGCAAGGGCCTGTACGGGCTGCGCGACCCCCGGCGCTGGCCCGCCCGCGGTCTCGCCGGCGCGGCCTGAACGTCAGGCGTCCACCGGGAGGGCCGCCCAGGGGTCCTTGCGCGGGGCGGCCGCGCGGCCCTCGGGGCAGTGGCGCGCGAAGTCGCACCAGCCGCACAGCGGGCCCGGACGCGCCGGGAAGCGCTCGTCGAACGGGGCGTGGTCGACCGGCCGGGCGGCCTCGCCCCGGCGCGGCCTCGGGACGCGGGAGCGGTAGTCGTCGTCCGCCGCGGACGCCTCGGCGGCGAGCTGCTCCGCGCGGCCGATGTGCCGGTCGAGGGACTCGCCGGTGTGCTCCCACGCGGCCACCTCGCCGGACGGCAGGTGGTGCAGCTCGACGCGGCGGCAGGGGCGGCGCAGCACCCGGGACGCCGCGACCGCGTAGATCGCGAGGGCGAGGGACCCGCGGGCGTCGTCGGGGGTGAGGGGACGCCGCCCGGTCTTGTAGTCGACGACGACGAGTTCGCCGCCGCGGTCGTCCAGGCGGTCGATGCGGCCGGAGACGGCGATGCGGGCGGTGCGGGCCGCGACCGTCCGCTCGACGCCGGCCGGCTCGTCGGACGGGTCGAGGCCCGCGACGTAGCGCTCGACCATGTCACGGGCCCGTTCGCGCTGCGCGGCGGCCTGCTCGGCGTCGCGGAACCCCTCGCCGATCCAGCCGCGCACCAGGAGGGATCCCGCGGCGGCGGGCGTCCGCTCGGCCTCGGGCAGCCGCCACCACGCGGCCAGCGCGTTGTGCACGCTCGCGCCGAGGCTGTTGTGCGCCCACGCCGGGCCCTTCGGCGGCATCGGACGGTCGAGGTAGGCCATCCGGTAGCGGCGCGGGCAGTCCTGCCAGGTGTTGAGCCGCGACGGCGTGCACGCGTACAGGCGTTCGGGCATGCCGTCGAAGCCGAGCTGCTCGGCGGCCACGCGTCAGTCGGTGTCCTCGCGCGCCATGTCGCCCCAGGACTCCCAGCGGGCGTTCTCCTCGCCGGCGGTGGTCTCGTCGCCCTGGGCGGGCATGACCTGCAGGTCGCGGGGCAGCGGGTCGAGCAGCGCGCCGATCGAGTTGAGCTGCTTGCGCAGGTCCTCGAAGGCGCCGCCGATGGACCCCGGACGGCCGCGGTGCAGGGTGTCGCCGGAGAACAGCACGCCGAGCTGCTCGCTGATCACGCAGACGCTGCCGGGGGTGTGCCCGGGGGTCTGGACGATCTCGAGCTGGACGTCGGCGATCTCGAAGACGCCGCCGTCCTCGAGCCAGATGTCGGGTTCGAGGGACCGCAGCGCCTTGGCGTCGTCCTCGTCCTCCTCTTCCCGGGCGAGGCGGCCGAAGTAGTCGCGCCACAGCAGCCGGTCGGCGCGGTGCAGGGCGATCGGGGCCCAGTTCTCCTCGTCCTCCTCGCCGGCGGCGGCGACCTCGAGCACGACGCTCAGCCGATGCTCGTTGCCGTCGGTGAGCAGCACGGCCATGACCTCGCGCTCGCCCACCTTCTCGAGGATCGCCTCGGCGTCGAACGCCGGGTCGATGACGATGACCTCGTCGTCGTCGCCGACGATGTAGGTGTTGTTCTCGACGTCGTACTCGGTGTCGTCCAGGGTCAGCTTGCCCGACGTCACCACCTGTTCGATGCGCGCGTCCACGCTGGCACCCTACCGCGCTTCGCAACCGGGTCAGGGCAGCGGCGAGACGGGTCCGCGGGCGGCGGCGACGAGGGCCTCGTAGGCGGCGGGATCGGTCGTCTCGGCGCCGATGCGGTCGCCGGTGGGGGCGCCGTGGTCGTCGCTGGATCCGGTCACGACGAGGCCGAGCGAGGCGGCGAGCCCGCGCAGGCGGGCGCGGTCGTCCGGGGCGTGGTCGGGGTGGTCGGTCTCGACGCCGGTGAGGCCCGCGGCGGCGAGCCGCTCGATCAGCTCGTCCGGGAACGCGTACCCGCGGCGGCCCGCCCGCGGATGCGCCAGGACGCACGCGCCGCCGGCCGCGCGGACGAGCGCGATCGCGCGCTCGGGGTCGAGGGCGTACCGCCCGACGTGCGCGCGGCCGCCTTCGGCGATCCAGTCGGGGGTGAACGCCTCGTCGTGCGACGCGACGGCCCCGGCCTCCAGCATGGCCTGCGCGATGTGCGGGCGCCCGACGGCCTCGCCCCGCGCGAGTTCGCGGACCCGCTCCCAGGTGACGTCCACGCCGAGTCCGCGGAGCCGGTCGACCATCGTCCGGGCCCGGATCACGCGGTCGTCCCGGATGCGGGCGAGTTCGGCCGCCAGAACGGGGTCGGCGGGGTCGAACAGGTAGCCGAGCATGTGCAGGCTCCTGCCCTCGTGGAGGCACGACAGCTCGACCCCGGGGACGAGCGTCAGTCCGTCCGGGAGGGCCGCCGCGGCCGCGTCCCATCCGGCGGTGGTGTCGTGGTCGGTGAGGGCGACGACGTCCACGCCGTTGCCGCGCGCGCGCCGCATCACCTCGGCGGGCGGGCGGGTCCCGTCGGACACGTCACTGTGGACATGGAGGTCGATCACCATTCCCACAGCCTAGGCGCGCGCGTTTCTCAGAGGTCCAGTCTGCCGCTGTAGGCGCCGTAGGGAACGTCCACCTTCATCCCGGGTTCGCGCAGGTCGAGGAGGTTCAGCTCCTCGAGCATGAGCACGCCCGCGTCCGCTGGCCACAGGACGGCCCACAGCCAGTTGCCGAGGGCCTCGCCGACGAAGACGGCCCGGTCCGGCTCGCGGCCGACCGTCCACAGCGGGACGGTGTGCCCGGGCGTGGCCGCCGGGCCGCTGATGCCGATCTTGGCGTGCGGGGGGCTGCCGTCGAACTCCTCGCCGGGGTCGGCGCCGTCCAGGCCCGCGTAGTGCGCGCCGAGCCCGATACCGGGCTCCTCGGCGATCAGCATCATGTCGGCGGGTCCGCTGAGCAGGCCCGGCCCGGACAGCGCGACACCGCACGCGCGGCCGCCGCCGCGCTCGTCCCCCACGGTCGTGAACCCGGTGACGAGCCAGTTGAGCGGGAGCGGCCAGGGCGTCCACACCGGCACCCGCATGTCCCGCAGGACGACGGCGAGCGCGTCGGGGCCCGGCCGCACGGGCGGCTGCCTGGGGAGTACGGCGCCGTGCACGCCGCAACTCCAGTCGCTCGACCAGAGGCCCGGCGCCTGCACCTGGGACCCGCATCGCGGGCATGTGGGCTCCGCCCTCATGATTCCCCACCTTGCGCGGCGGTTCCCCCGCGCGTCAAGGCGCGTCCGGGAAAGACGGGACAAAATGGGGGCATGCGGGAACGGTGCGTGGGCGCGATCGTCCGCGATCGGGACGGGCGGCTGCTGCTGGTGCTGCGCGGCCGCCCGCCCGGCGCGGGCCGCTGGTCGGTGCCGGGCGGCCGCGTGGAGCCGGGCGAGGACGACGCCGCGGCCGTCGCGCGCGAACTGCTCGAGGAGACGGGCCTGCGGGTGCGCGCCGGCGCGCTCGTCGGCACGGTCGAACGGGCCGGTCCGGGCGGCGTCGTGTACGAGATCCACGACTACGCCGCCACGGTGCTCGGCGGGACGCCGCGCGCCGGGGACGACGCGGCGGACGTCCGCTGGGTGGCGCCCGCCGAACTGCCGGACCTCCCCCTCGTCCCCGGCCTGCTGGACGCCCTCACGGAATGGGGCGTCGTGTGAGCGGCCAGGTCGACCGGATCAATACGCCTAGAGCACCGGCTGGGCGCCCGGGACGTCCCCGGGACGCTGCGGCGCGTCGGGGCCCGGGCCGTCGGGATCCGGGCCGTCGGCGGGGCCGTCGCCCGGCGTGACCCTCCGGACCTTGAACCGGCGGGCCAGCAGCACGATGCCCGCCGCGTACAGGGCCATGGACGCGACGTCGGCGAGGACGTACTGCCACGGGATGTCGCCCTGCTCCAGGCTGAGCTCGCCGAGCGCCGCCGGGATCAGGAACGCCATCAGGTTGTTGAACACGTGCAGCGCGATCGTGCACTCCAGGCCGCCCGTCCGCACGGTGAGCCACCCGGCGATCGCGCCGAAGAGGAAGATGTCGAGCATCCCCCAGCCGGTGTACCCGTGCCCGGACGTGAACAGCGCGGCGCCGATCACGATGCCGGGCCACGGGGTGCGGAACACGACGCTCAGCGCCCGCGCGAGCCCGTTGCGGGCGTTCTCCAGCGTGCACGCGCCGATCGCCTGCATCAGCCAGCCGCGGAAGAAGTACTCCTCGGCCGCCGACTGGAACGGGACGAGCGCCACGATCACGAGCGCGGGCAGGAGGAAGTCGCCCCAGCCGACCCACGAGCCCTCGGCGGCCGAACCGGCCGGATCGTCCTCGACGGTCGCGCCCGCGGCCATCGACAGGCCGAACGACACCGCGCAGAACACGACGGCCATGCCCGAGCACGCGAGCATCCACCGCCAGCGCAGCCGTCCGACGACCGAGGACAGCGTCCCGAAGCGCCGCCGCTGGACGCCCCACGCCACGAGCCCGACCAGAGGCAGGAAGGCCGCCAGGGACAGCAGCGCGTAGGCGATGTCGGCCGTGTCGTTGCCGAAGAAGGACGTGCCGGTCGGGTCGTCGAGCAGCGCCGGATCCTCGTCCGACACCATCATCTGGATCAGCAGGCCGAGGACGCCGAGGACGCCGCCGATGCCCAGCCCGACCACGACGATCGTCACGGTCCCGACGAGCGGGCGCCACCAGGAGTGCACGTCCGTCCGCGCCATCCGGTGGAACGGCACGCCGCGCGGCGAGGGGACGGTCCAGGGCCGCTTCACGGGCTGCTGGTAGCCGCCGTGGCCGTACGGGTACTGCTGGGGATACTGCCCGCCCCAGCCGGGCTGCTGACCCCAGCCGGGCTGCTGACCCCAACCGGGCTGCTGACCCCAACCGGGCTGCTGGCCCCAGCCGGGGTGCTGACCCCAACCGGGGGGCGCCCCGGGGTGCTGCCCCGCGTAGGGCTGACCGGGGGGCGGGCCGGGGTACGGCTGCCCATGCGTCTCCGGCGGGCCCTGCTGACCCGGCTGACCCGGTGGCGTCTGCCGCGGCTCCTGCGGGCCCGGCTCCTGCGGCGCCGGGGATTCCGGGGCAGGAGGACGTGCCCGCCCGTCTCCCATACCGGGATCGAGCGGCGCCCAGCCGTTCGGGTCCTCCTGGTCGGACATGCTTCCCCTTCTCCTCGACCGGCGCGTCACGCCTAGGTAAGCGTCGACGAATCGTACGGCCGGTCAGTTCCCGGACGGCTCGAACGTACGCGTGCGGGACAGCCCGGCGGCGCGGCCCTTCGCGGCGATCACGAGCGCCATCTTCCGGGACGCCTCGTCGATCATCTCGTCCCCGAGCATCGCCGCGCCGCGGCCCTCGACGTTGACCGCGTGATCGTAGGCGTCGAGGATCAGCTCGGCGTGGTCGTAGTCGTCCTGCGTCGGGGAGAAGATCGCGTTCCCGGCGTCGATCTGGGACGGGTGCAGCACCCACTTGCCGTCGAAACCGAGGGCGGCCGAGCGGCGCGCCGCGCGCTCGAACCCGTCGGAGTCCCGGACGTTGAAGTAGGGGCCGTCGACGGCCTGCAGGTCGTGGGCGCGGGCGGCCAGCAGGATCCGCATCAGGATGTAGTGGTAGGCGTCGCCCTCGGTGTAACCGGGCGGCTGCTCCCCCACGACGAGCGTCTTCATGTTGATCGAGGCCATGAGGTCGCCGGGGCCGAACACGAGGGTCTCCAGCCGGGGCGACGAAGCCGCGATGTCGTCGATGCGCGTCATGCCGCGCGCGTCCTCGATCTGCGCCTCGATGCCGATGCGCCCGGGCTCGTATCCCATGGCGGCCTCGATCTGCGTGAGGAGCCGGTCGAGCCACTGGACGTGCGACGGGTCCCGCACCTTCGGGAGCATGACCGCGTCGAGGTTCGCGCCCGCGCCCTCGACGACCTCGATGACGTCCCGGTAGGCGAACGGGGTGTCGAGGTCGTTGACCCGCACGACGCGGATCTTGCCCGTCCAGTCGCCCTCGTTGAGCGCCGCGACGACCGACCTGCGCGCGTCCTCCTTCGCGGACGGGGCGACGGCGTCCTCCAGGTCGAGGAAGATCTCGTCGGCCGGGAGTCCCTGCGCCTTCTCGATGAACCGGGGATTGCTGCCGGGGACCGCGAGCGTGGTACGACGTGAGCGCATGGGGCGGATCGTATCCAGCGGATGTGAGACGCTGCGGAACATGGGTGACCCGAGCGCGCCGTCGGCGCACGCGCTGAGCGCGGCGCTGGTGGAGGAGGCCGCCAAGAAGTCGGGGCTGCTGTGGCTCGACCTGCCGGGCCTGCCGCAGCCGCGGGCGGCGTGGCACGTCTGGCACGAGGGGTCGGCGTACGTGCTGACGGGCGGCGAGGGCGAGCAGCCGCTGCCCGGCCTGCCCGAGGCCGACCGGGTGACGGTGATCCTGCGCAGCAAGGACAAGGGCGGACGGCTCGTCGCGTTCGTCGCCGCGTGCGAGCACGTGGAACCGGGCGGCCCGCTGTGGGACGAGGTGGCGCCCAGGCTCGCGAAGGACCGGCTGAACGCGCCCGCGCACGAGGGGCTGCTCGAGCGGTGGGCGGCCGGGTCGTGGGTGATCCGGCTGACGCCGACGGGCGAGGAGATCGAGCCGTCCGGCGACTACGCGCGCGTCCGGCCGGTGCCGTCCCCGGCGACGACCGCGGGTCCGCCGCCCCGGCTCGCCGGCGGCCGGCGCCGCGCCGCCGACCGGTAGGGCGCCGGCCCGCGGCCTTCTAGAACGCCAGCTCGCGGCCTTCGGCCACGGCGACGAGCTTGTCCGGATTCGACACCATGTGGACGGCCTCCACGCGGCCGCCCGCGTCGAAGTCCACGGTCACCACGCTGATCGTGCGGTCGGGGCCCTCGATGACGAGGCCCGGGCGGCCGTTGACGTCCGTGCGCCGCATCCGCATGTCGGCGGGGTCGACGCCCGCGTAGGGCTCCCCGGAGATCGCGCCGATGAACCGGGCGACCTTCGCCGCACCGGTGATCGGCCGCATCGCCGCGCGGACCTTGCCGCCGCCGTCCGTCCACATCGTGACGTCGGGGGCGAGGATCTCCATGAGCCGGTTCACGTCGCCGCCCAGGACCGCGTCGAGGAAGCGGTCGGTGGCGGCGCGGCGTTCGGCGCCGTCCGCCGCGAACCGTGGCCGCCGCGCCTCGACGTGCTTGCGGGCGCGGGCGCCGAGCTGCCGCACCGACGCCTCCGACCGGTCGAGGGCCGCCGCGATCTCCGCGTACGGGTAGCCGAACGCCTCCTTGAGGACGAACACGGCCCGTTCGAGCGGGCTGAGCGTCTCCAGGACGACGAGCAGCGCCATCGACACCGACTCCGCGAGCTCGGCGTCGTCGGCGACGTCCGGGGCGGTCAGCATCGGCTCGGGCAGCCAGGGCCCGACGTACGTCTCCCGCTGCGCCCGCGCGCTCCGCAGCCGGTCGAGCGCGATGTTGGTGGTGATCCGGACGAGGTAGCCGCGGGTGTCGCGGACGTCGGACCGGTCGGCGGCCGACCAGCGCAGCCAGGCGTCCTGGACGGCGTCCTCGGCGTCGGCGGCGGTGCCCAGCATCCGGTACGCGACCGCGAACAGCAGGCTGCGGTGCTCCTCGAAGGACTCGCTCATGTCCGTTTCGGCGATCCGCATCCGGCCTCGTCCTTCCCGTTCCTCGGCTCGGGCCGAGAACGGCCCGGGATCCACCTTGGGATCACCCTACGAGCGATATGTCTCCCCGACCCCACCGGGCCGGATGCGAACGGAACGATCGCGCGGAGCGTCCGCGGCGGGCTGGCGGAGCGCTCCGGCGGTGCGGCGCCGCGGGACGGGCGAAGGGAGCGCCGGGCGGCTCCGTCTGCGGCGTCCGGTATGTGAGGGAGATGACCGGCGCGGCCGGGTCGTCCGTTCGATCATGGGTAGTGTCCTGGCCATGAGCGCGTCTCCGACACGGGTGTTCATCGCCCGGCTCGCCGGGATCGCCGTGTTCGATCCGGTGGGCGATCAGGTCGGCCGGGTCCGCGACGTCGTGGTCGCGCTGCGGCTGGCGCCCCGCCCGCCGCGCGTCCTGGGGCTCGTCGTGGAGGTGCAGCCGCGGCGCCCGGTGTTCCTGCCGATCACCCGCGTGACGGTGATCGAGTCGGACGCGATCATCTTCGACGGGCGCCTCAACATCCGCAGATTCCAGCAGCGGGAGTCGGAGACCCTCGTGATCGCGGAGATGCTGGACCGGACGGTGCGGTTCCGCGACACCGCGGAGCCGGTCTCGGTCGTGGACGTGGCGATGGAGCCGACCCGCACGCGCGACTGGCTGCTGTCGAAGGTGGCGGTGCGGCGGCACACGAAGCGGGGGCTGCGGCGGCGCGGCGAGAGCTTCGTCGTCGACTGGGACGCGGTCGAGGGCTTCTCGGCCGTCGAGCACGGGCAGGGCGCGGCCGGGCTGATCGCGGCGTTCGAGCGGATGAAGCCCGCCGACCTCGCCGGCGTCATCCACGACATGCCGGAGAAGCGGCGGGCGGAGGTCGCGGAGGCGCTCGGCGACGAGCGGCTCGCCGACATCCTCGAGGAGCTCCCGCAGGACGACCAGATCGAGATCCTCGAGAAGCTGCAGGCCGAACGGGCCGCCGACGTCCTCGAGGCGATGGACCCCGACGACGCCGCCGACCTGCTCGGGGAACTGCCGGACGAGCAGCGGGAGCGGCTGCTCGCGCTGATGGAGCCGCACGAGGCGGCGCCCGTCCGCCGCCTACTGACCTACGAGGACTACACGGCGGGCGGCCTGATGACCACCGACCCGGTGATCGTCGCGCCGGACGCCACGGTCGCCGAGGCGCTCGCGCTGATCCGCGCCCCCGAGCTGAACCCGGCGCTGGCCGCGCAGGTGTACGTGTGCCGGCCGCCCACCGCGACCCCGACCGGCCGCTACCTCGGCACCGTCCACTTCCAGCGGCTCCTGCGCGAGCCTCCCCGCACCCTGGTCAGCGCGGTCGTCGACGCCGAGCTCGACCCGCTGCGCCCGGGGATGACGCTCGAGGAGGTCGCGATGCTGCTGGCCGCCTACAACCTGGTCGCGGGCGCCGTGGTGGACGAGAACGGCCACCTGCTGGGCTCGGTGACCATCGACGACGTGCTCGACCATCTGCTGCCCGAGGACTGGCGGGAGTCCGTGATGGACGCGGGCGCGCAGGAGCCGCCGTCGGATCCCGAGGAAGAGGCCCTCCGGGGGAGGACATGACCACGACCACGCGCCTGGAGACGACCCGCCTGGACCAGCCGCGGCGCTACCGCCGCAGCCTCGTCCCGCGCCCGCACTACGACCCCGAGTCGTTCGGCCGGCTGTCGGAGCGCATCGCGCGGTTCCTCGGCACCGCCCGGTTCCTCGTCTACATGACGGTGTTCATCATCGTGTGGATCGGCTGGAACTGGTTCGGGCCGGCCGCCCTGCGCTGGGACCCGTACCCGTTCATCTTCCTGACGCTGATGCTGTCGCTCCAGGCGTCCTACGCGGCCCCGCTCATCCTGCTGGCGCAGAACCGGCAGGACGACCGCGACCGCGTCCAGTACGAGCAGGACCGCGCCCGGACCGAGCGGACGACCGCCGACACCGAGTACCTCACCCGGGAGATCGCCGGGCTGCGGGTCGCCCTGAGCGAGGTCGTCACCCGCGACTTCCTCCGCTCCGAACTCCAGCAGGTCATCAGGGACCTCGAAACCAAGGACCCCGTCCGCTGATCCTCCGAGGCGGCCCCGCGCCACGCTCGGCGCGGGCACCGCCGTCACCGTGACGAGGTTCAGGGGACCGCCCCCGAGCAGGGACGGGTATGAGCTCGGACACCCGATTGTTCAGCGGGGCGTAACAGTCCATACCATGGACGCATGGCCTCCGAGTTGACGACCGAGCAGGTGACCGCGGCGCTCGCCACGGTGAACGATCCTGAGATCCGTAAGCCCATCACCGAGCTCGACATGGTCAAGAGCGTCGACATCGCGCCGGACGGCGCGGTGCGGGTCGGCGTGTACCTGACCGTGGCCGGCTGTCCGATGAAGGACACCCTGACCAACAACGTCACCGAGGCCGTGTCGCGGCTCGACGGCGTCACGTCCGTCCAGGTGGAACTGGACGTCATGAGCGAGGAGCAGCGCAAGGCGCTGCAGACGAAGCTGCGCGGCGGGGAGCCCGCGAAGGAGATCCCGTTCGCCAAGCCGAACTCGCTGACCAAGGTGTACGCGGTCGCGAGCGGCAAGGGCGGCGTCGGCAAGTCGTCGGTGACGGTGAACCTGGCGGCGGCGCTGGCGGCGCAGGGCCGCAAGGTGGGCGTCGTCGACGCCGACATCTACGGCCACTCGATCCCGCGGATGCTGGGCGTGCGGCACTCGCCCACCAAGGTCGAGGACATGATCATGCCGCCGTCGGCGCACGACGTGAAGGTGATCTCGGTGGGGATGTTCACCGCCGGGAACCAGCCGGTCGTGTGGCGCGGGCCGATGCTGCACCGGGCGCTGCAGCAGTTCCTCGCGGACGTGTACTGGGGCGACCTCGACGTCCTGCTGATGGACCTGCCCCCGGGCACCGGCGACATCGCGATCTCGGTGGCGCAGCTGCTGCCGTCCGCGGAGATCCTCGTGGTGACGACGCCGCAGCAGGCGGCCGCCGAGGTCGCCGAGCGGGCCGGCGCGATCGCCGCGCAGACGCACCAGCAGGTCGTCGGCGTGATCGAGAACATGTCCTACCTGGCGTGCGCGCACTGCGGCGAGCGGCAGGACATCTTCGGCTCCGGCGGCGGCCAGACCGTCGCGGACGCGCTGACGCAGACGCTCGGCACCCGGGTGCCGCTGCTCGGCCAGGTGCAGATCGACCCGCGGCTGCGCGAGGGCGGCGACGAGGGCGTCCCGCTGGTGCTGTCCGACCCGGACGCCGGCGCCGCGAAGGAGCTGCGGACCATCGCCGACACGCTGGGCGGACGCAGCCGCGGCCTGGCGGGCATGTCGCTCGGCATCTCCCCCAAGCGCCGCTGACGCACGACGCACGAAGGCCCCGTCCCTGCGAGGGACGGGGCCTTCGTGCGTCATCGCGGCGGCCGGGCCGCCGGGCCGGACGGCGTCAGGTGGCTTCGCTGTCGAACGGGGGGCGCTCGTCGTAGTCGAGTTCGCCCGCGGTCGTCGCGTAGGACGGCTCGTCGTCGAAGAGCCTGCCGTTGGTGCGGGACGGCCGGTGGTCGTCGTCGTCCTCCAGCAGGTGCTTGCGGACGAACGTCTTGGGGTGCAGGTCGGCGATGTCGAAGTCCTTGAACTCCGGGCCGAGCCCTTCCTGCAGGTCGCTGCGCGCCGAGTTCGCCATCTGCCGCACCTGCCGCAGCATCCGGCCCGCCTGCCCGGCGACCTGGGGCAGCCTGTCTCCGAAGATGACCAGGGCGAGGACGACGAGCACCGCCATCTCGCCGAGTCCGACGTCGAACAAACCGTCCTCCACACGCCATGCCGGGGGGACCGTCCCGCGCGGGACGGTCCCCCCAGGGTATCCCCAGCCCGGATGAACCGGACCTGAACATCTCCCCGGACGCTACGACGAGGCGCCCAGCGTCACCGTGACGGTGCTCTCCCGGCCGTCCCGCTCGTAGGTCACCTTGACCTGGTCGCCGGGGGCCCGGCTGCGGATCTGCGCGATCAGGTCGGTGGCGTCCTGGATCGGCCGCCCGTCGATCTTGGTGATGACGTCGCCGGGCTTGATGCCGGCCTTGTCGGCCGGGCCGTTCGGGGTGACCGGCTGCTGGCCCTGGATCGGCTCGGGCAGGATCCGCGCGCCGCCCTGCTGGTAGCGCGGGTCGGGCAGGACGCCGAGCAGCGCCTGCCGGACCTTGCCGGTCGCGATGATCTCCTCGGCGATCCGCTTGCCCTGGTTGATCGGGATCGCGAAGCCGAGGCCGATGTTGCCGCCCTGCTGCTCGCCGCCCATCGACTGGCCGCCGAGGGTCGCGATCGCGGTGTTGATGCCGATCACGCGGCCCTTCATGTCGACCAGCGGGCCGCCCGAGTTGCCGGGGTTGATGGCCGCGTCCGTCTGGATGGCGTTCAGGTACGACGAGTCGCCGCCGCCCTCCCCGCCGACCGGCACCGCCCGGTTGAGGGACGAGACGATGCCGGTGGTGACCGAACCCTGCAGGCCGAGCGGCGAACCGATCGCGATCACCGGGTCGCCGACGGCGAGGGCCGCGGAGTCGCCGAGCGGCAGCGGCTTCAGCTCGTGGTTGCCCTCGGGCTTGATCACCGCGATGTCGGTGCCGGAGTCGGTGCCCTTGATCGTGGCGGGCAGCGTCTTCTTGTCGTTGAACACGACCTCGATGCGCCCGCCCGCGCCGCCGCCCGACACGACGTGGTTGTTGGTGATGATGTAGCCGCCCTCGACGATGAACCCGGTGCCGCCGACCTCGCCCTGCGGGGCCTGCACGCGGATCATCACGACGCTGGGCAGGACCCGGGCCGCGACGCCCGCCACCGAGTCCGGCGGCCGGTTCGGCGCGGCGCCGCCGGCCGAGCCGCTGCCGCCGCCGAGGCTGACCGCGCCGTCGTCCCCGTCGGTCGCGATGACGCCGACGCCGGCGCCGACCGCGCCCGCCACCAGCGCCACGATCAGCGCGATGACGGCGAGCAGCCCGAGACCGGGGCCGGTGCGGGACGAGGGCGGCGGTGCGGGCACCGGCGCCCAGTTCGGCGCGGGGCTCCCGAAACCGGCGGCGTGCGGGCCGCCGGGCGGGGCGCCCATCGGCGCGGGCGGCGGCCCGGAGGGCGGCCCGCCCGGC
>NZ_JBHTJA010000016.1:0-103575 GCF_042675525.1 Actinomadura sediminis | reverse complement strand
GGTGCCGCTGGTGCGGGGCGCGGCCGACGACGTCGGCGCTGCGGGCGGCGGCGCGGGCGCCGCGGCCCCGGAACGGCCGGCGGGCCCGCCCCCGGAGGGCGCCCCGGGATGGCGGCGGGCGTTCACCGGCAAGGACCTCGGGCTGGACGTCGCGGGCGGCCTGCTCCTCGTGAACGCGTCCGGCAGCACGGACGAGAGCGTGGACAACGACGTCCGGGCCCTGGATCCGCGCGACGGCACGGTGGTGTGGGAGCGCACGGGCACCGTCGCCCGGACCGGCAAGGACACCGCCCGTGACGACGTGTACCTGACGGACGTGAAGGGCGAACGGGTGCGCGCCGTGCGAGCGTCCTCCGGTCGCACCCGCTGGACGTACGACTTCGTCGACGACTTCGAGTATTTCGAGGGCCCGGGCGACCTGACGGCGTCCGGCCCGGTGGTCTGCTTCCGCATCTCGCGGCACGGGAGGGACCCGGCCGAGCAGATCGGCGCGCTGGGCCGCGACGACGGGCGGCGGCGCTGGACGTCGGAGCCCATGGAGGATCTGCACGCGGTCACCGCGGGCGGAGGGCTCGTGGTGGCGGCGACGGCGACCTCGCTCGCCGCGCTCGACGTCTCGACCGGAAAGCGCCGGTGGCGGCGGGCGATGGAG
The DNA here is from genome assembly GCF_042675525.1 of Actinomadura sediminis. Taxonomy (NCBI): domain Bacteria; kingdom Bacillati; phylum Actinomycetota; class Actinomycetes; order Streptosporangiales; family Thermomonosporaceae; genus Actinomadura; species Actinomadura sediminis. The sequence continues at coordinate 102,923 of NZ_JBHTJA010000016.1, read as the reverse complement.
TACGGCGACCACCTGATCGCCGGCCGGGACACGGTGTACGCCTGCGACCGGCTCGGCACGCTCCACGCGCTGCGCGCCGCCGACGGCGGGACCGCCTGGACGCACCGGAACGCGGCCGCGTGGACGGCGCGGCTCGGCGGCGGGCGCGTCTACCTGGAGGGCGCGGACGGCGAGGTCCTCGCCCTGGACGCGGCGACGGGACGGACGGCCTGGTCGCGCCGGGTCGCGCGGCTGGAGGACGTCCCGCGCGCCCAGTCGACCGCGTTCCGGCTCGCCGGGGGGATCTTGTACGCAGCGTGCAGCGACGGCACACTGTACGCGTTGGACGCGGCCGACGGCCGCGTCCGCTGGATCTACGCGGCGGAGGAGATCCGGCGCGGCGCGCCCGCGAGCGTCGCCGGGCTGGTGCACGTCGCGACGGCGGACGGGCACGTGCGCGCGATCGTCCCGCCCGATTCCCCCGGAGGATGACGTGCAGGCTCTCGAACGCGACGATCCCCGCTCGGTCGAGGTGTCGGGACGCGCGTACCGGCTGCTCGCGCGGCTCGGCGCGGGCGGCATGGGCACCGTCTACCTCGGCCGGTCCGCCGCCGGACGGGCCGTGGCGGTCAAGCTCGTGCACGCCGAGTTCGCCGCCGACCCCGCGTTCCGGGAGCGGTTCCGGCGCGAGGCCGAACTCTCCGGGACGGTCGGCGGCGGGTTCACCGCACCGGTCGTCGACGCCGACCCGGACGCCCCGGTCCCCTGGCTCGCGACCGAGTTCCTGCCGTCGGTGCCGCTGCGCGAGGCCGTCCGGTCCTGGGGCGCGCTGCCGCCCGGCGTCGTCCGGTACCTGGCGGCGGGCGTCGCGGACGCGCTGGTGGAGATCCACCGCGCCGGGATCGTCCACCGCGACCTCACGCCCGCGAACGTCCTGCTGACCGCGGACGGCCCCCGCGTGATCGACTTCGGGATCGCCCGCGCGCTGGACGCCGCCACGATCACGACCTCGGGGGCGCCGCCGGGCGCGCCCGGGTTCATGTCCCCCGAGCAGGCCGCGGGGGAGCCGGCCGGGCCGCCGAGCGACGTCTTCACGTTCGGCGCGACGCTGCTGTACGCGTGCACCGGCCGGGAGCCGTTCGGCGGGGACTCGTGGCACGAGCAGCTCCTCCGCGTCCGGTCGGAGCGGCCGCGCCTCGACCGGGTGCCCGACGAGTCCCTGCGGGCGCTGATCGCCGACTGCATGGAGCGCGAGCCGTCCCGGCGTCCGACCGCGGAGCGGATCGCGGAGCGGCTGGCGGCGGAGCCGTCCGGGACGGCCGCGTGGCCGGGCCCGATCGCGGCCGAGATCGACCGGCGCCGGCGGGAAGCCGCGAACCCGCCGGTCCCCGCCGCGCGACGGCCGCGCGTCCCCCGTGGCGCGGCCGTCGTCGCGGTCGCGGTCGTCGCCGTCGCGGTCGCGGCCGTCGCCGTCCTCCAGGGGCGCGACGGCCCGGCGGACCCCGCGGCTGTCTCCGCACCGCCGTCCGCGCCCACCGCCGCGCCGGCCACGAGCGCGTCCCCTGCACCGGCGGGCGAGCTGCGGTTCGAGCTGAGCGGCGACGGTGACGTCACGTCGCTGACGTACACGGTGAACGGCGAGTCCACGACGGTGGAGAACGTCGACCTGCCGTGGGAGACGACGGTGCCCGTCCCGGGTTCGGTGCCGCGGACCGCGTACGAACTGGAGATCGTCAGCGGCGGCGGCGAGATCCACTGGAGCGTCTTCGTGAACGGCCGCCCCAACGGCCGGGGCACCCTGGTCGGCCAGGGCAACGGCGGCGCCAGGGGCGTCTTCTGAGCGAGAGAAGGATGCGATCATGGCGCTGACAGCGGCCACCCGGAAGGTCGACTTCCTCCCCGCCGACGGCCCCGGCCTCGCCTACGGGCTCCCCCCGGCCGCCCCCGGCACCCTGTTCGTCCGCGGGCCGAACGGCGGGATGCGGGTCGCGCCGGACGCCGGGTTCACCGTGGTCTTCGGACGGTGCGAGCCCGAGGTCCACATCTGCGTCGGCGCGAACGACCGGCACGTCAGCCGCCGGCAGGGCCTGATCCGCCACGACGGCTCGCGCTGGATGCTCTACAACACCGGCAAGCGCGCCATCCGCTTCCCCGACCGGCTGGTGCTCGACGGTCACGAGGCCGAGCTCCCCACGGCCTACACGCCCCTGTTCGTCATCGGCCCGGAGCAGGAGCACCTGCTGGAGACGCGCATCGCCGCGCGTTCCCGCGCCGAACCGCCGGACCTCCCCGAACTCCCCACCGCCGACCCGGACGGCTCGCTGCTGCGGGACGACGTCGAACGGCTCGTCCTCGCGTGCCTGGCGCGCCGCTACCTCGCGCAGGAGCCGAACCCGGCGCCGCTCACGTGGGCGCAGGTCGCCGAGGAGCTGAACGTCGCCCGTCCGGACGAGGGGTGGAACGTCAAGCGGGCGCAGCGCGTCGTCGAGAAGGTGCGCCTGCGGCTCAGCGAGGACGTTCCGGGGCTCCGCGAGGAGGAGATCCCGCCGCCGATCGGCAACGCGCTCAACCACAACCTGATCATGGCGCTCCTCGTCCGCGCCGCGCTCGTCCAGACGGACCTGCTCCGGCTGGAGGAGTGATGCGCCGCCCGCACCTGCCGGGTGCGGGCGGCGTCGCGGGCCGGCGGGCCTTACTTGCGGCGGCCGCGGCGGGGCTTGTCCTTGGCGTCCTTGCCGGCCGGCTTCGCGTCCTTGCCCTTCGCGGGGGCCGGGGGCTTCGGGGCGTCCTTGCCGGGCGCGGACTTCCCGGCGCCCTGGTTCTTGACGGCCTCGATGGCGGCCTTCGCGGCGGCCGGGTCGAGGTACTCGCCGCCGCGCTTGAGCGGGGCGAAGTCGTCGTCGAGTTCGTAGACGAGCGGGATGCCGGTCGGGATGTTGAGGCCGACGATGTCGTCGTCGGAGATGTCGTCGAGGTGCTTGACGAGGGCGCGCAGGGAGTTGCCGTGCGCCGCGACCAGGACGGTCTTCCCGGCGGAGAGGTCGGGGACGATCGCGTCGTACCAGTACGGCAGCATGCGGTCGATGACGTCGGCGAGGCACTCGCTGCGCGGGATCAGCTCGGACGGCAGCTCGGCGTAGCGGAGGTCGTTGACCTGCGACAGCGGGTCGTCGTCCTTGATCGGCGGCGGCGGGGTGTCGTAGGAGCGGCGCCAGGTCATGAACTTCTCTTCGCCGTACTGCTCCCGCGTCTGGGCCTTGTTCTTGCCCTGCAGGGCGCCGTAGTGGCGCTCGTTGAGGCGCCAGGAGCGGCGGACGGGGATCCACAGCAGGTCGGCCACGTCGAGCGCGATGTTGGCCGTGCGGATGGCGCGCTTGAGCAGGGACGTGTGCACGACGTCGGGGGTGATGTCCGCGTCGAGGAGGAGGTCGCCGCCGCGGGTGGCCTCGCTCTCGCCCTTCGCCGACAGGTCCACGTCCACCCACCCGGTGAACAGTCCTTCGGCGTTCCAGACGCTTTCACCGTGCCGGAGCAATACCAGGGTCGCCATGGTGCAGAGCTTATCGAGCCGCCGGTTCAGTCACGATTCGCCGGGTCGGCGAACGACGCGAACGCCTGCAGGTTGGCGAGGCTCTCGCCGCGCTTGACGCGCCAGTCCCATTCGCGCTGGATGGACGTCTTGAACCCGCGTTCGAGGGCCTTGTCGAAGTTCTCGTCCGAGTAGGTCAGGACGCAGCCGAGGACCCGGTCGATCTCGTCGGGGCTGATCGACGCGAGCGGCAGCCTCCCGACGAGGTGGACGTCGCCGACGTCGTCGAGCGCGAACGCGACGCCGTACATGCGGCCGTTCTTCTCGAGGAGGAACCGGTAGAACTCGGCGTGGTTCTCGTCGGGACGGCGGCAGAAGAACGCCTCGACGTGCAGGCTGTGGTCCCCGACGATCAGCCACGTCATGGTGGCGAGCTTGCGCTTGCCGGGCAGCTTGACGAAGAACGCGCTGTCGCGCGGCTCGTCGAACTCGAGCTCGGCGTCGCGCAGGGTCTGCCGGATGGTCTCGACGGGGTTCATACGGTCACCTGCGGGACGAGTGCGGTCGGACGGGACATGGCACCGGTATACACGTCGAGGAGCGCGTCGACGGTGGCGTCCCATCCGAAGGAGCGGGCGTGTCGGACGGCGCCGCGGGCGAGGCGCGCGTGCACGGCGGGGTCCTCGAGGCGGCGGAGGACGGCCGCGTAGTCGGCGGGGTCGTGCCCGGGGATCAGCACGCCGGACTCGCCGTCGGCGACGGCGGTGCAGAGGCCGCCGACGCGGGACGCGACGACGGGCGTGCCGCACGCCTGGGACTCGACGGCGACGAGGCCGAACGACTCCGAGTGCGAGGGGACGACCGTGACGTCGGCGGCGCGGTACCAGTCGGCCAGCTCCGCCTGGGGCGACGGGGGCTCGAACCGGACGACGTCGGAGATGCCGAGCTCGGCGGCGAGCGTCTGCAGGCCCTCGGGGCGGCAGCGGGCGGAGCCGGAGGGGCCGCCGACGACGGCGACGACGAGCCGGGACCGCAGGGACGGGTCGTCGGCGAGCATGCGCGCGGCGGCGCGCAGCAGGACGTCCGGGGCCTTGAGCGGCTGGATGCGGCCGACGAACAGCAGGACGTAGGCGTCGCGCGGCAGGCCGAGGCGGCGGCGGGCGGGGCCGCCGCGCCGCGGGGACCGCTCGGGGCGGAACAGGCGGAGGTCGGCGCCGGGCCGGACGGTCGCGACGCGCGCGGGGTCGGCGCCGTAGAGGTCGATGAGCTCGCGCGCCTCCTTGGCGGTGTTGGCGACGAGCTGGTCGGCGGACGCGACGACCTGTTCCTCGCCGAGTACGCGGGCGTCCGGTTCGGGCTTGTCGCCGTCGGCGAGGGCGGCGTTCTTGACCTTGGCCATCGTGTGCATGGAGTGCACGAGCGGGACGCCCCAGCGGCGCTTGGCGGCGTCACCGGCCTGCCCGGACAGCCAGTAGTGGGTGTGCAGGAGGTCGTAGTGGCCGGGGTCGTGGGCGGCCTCGACCCGCAGGATGCCGGAGGTGAAGCCGCACAGGTGCCGGGCGAGGTCGGTCTTGTCGAGCTCCTCGAAGGGCCCGGCGACGACGTGCCGGACGAGGACGCCGGGGGCGAGTTCGGCGACGGGCGGGAGGGCGCGGGACGTGGCGCGGGTGAAGATGTCGACCTCGACGCCGCGTTCGGCGAGGCGTTTGGCGGTCTCGACGATGTAGACGTTCATGCCGCCGGCGTCACCGGTCCCCGGTTGATCAAGAGGGGACGTATGAAGACTTACCGTCGCAACCCGGTTGATACGACGCGGCACCGGACACCACCTCCGGTAGTGCAACCTATCCACCGCGCCGGGTGTTCCCCGAAGATGGTCTTCAATTGCGACATTCTCCGACAGTGAGCGACCTCACCGGCGCCCGCCCCCGGCCGCCTGAGAGGCTGGACGCATGCGGAAAACGGCGGTGGTGACCGGAGCGAGCAGCGGCATCGGGGCCGCGACGGCGAGGCGGCTGGCGGCGGAGGGGTTCAACGTCGTCCTCGCGGCGCGGCGCCGCGACCGGCTCGACGAGCTGGCGAAGAAGATCACGGACGAGGTGCCGGGCACGACCCTGGGCGGCCGGCCGGGACCGGCCGGCCCCGGAGGCGCCGTCGTGCCGGTGACGCTCGACGTGACGTCGCAGGAGTCGGTGGACGCGCTCGCCGCGGCGGTCGGCGGCTGCCACGTGCTCGTGAACAACGCGGGCGGCGCGGTCGGGCTCGACGCCGTGGCCGAGGCCGACCTGGACGACTGGCGCACGATGTACGAGACGAACGTGCTGGGCCTCGTCCGGGTCACCAAGGCGCTGCTCCCGAAACTGATCGAGAGCGGCGCGGGGCACGTCGTGAACATCACCTCGCTGGCGGGTCACGTCGCGTACGAGGGCGGCGCGGGCTACAACGCGGCGAAGTTCGGCGCGTACGCGGTGAACGAGGTCATGCGCCTGGAGCTGGTCGCGGAGCCCGTGCGGATCACGGAGGTCGCGCCGGGCCTGGTGAAGACCGAGGAGTTCTCGCTGGTCCGGTTCAAGGGCGACGCGGAGAAGGCCGAGAAGCCGTACGAGGGCGTGCCGGAGCCGCTGGTGGCCGAGGACGTCGCCGACTGCGTCGCGTGGGCGGTCACGCGTCCCCCGCACGTGAACATCGACCGGATCGACGTGCAGCCGCGCGTGCAGGCCGCGCCGTACAAGCTGCACCGCGAGGGCTAGCGCGGGGCGACGGCCGTCCAGGGGAGGGTGACCTCGCCGAGGCGCCAGCGGCGGCGGCCCCCGTAGGGCGGTGCGGTCAGCACGGGATGCGTGCCCGCGAGCAGCCGCACCGCCTCCACCCACCGGGCGCGCGGCCCGAACGCCGAGTGCGGCGCGGCGGTCGCCCAGGCCCGGTCGAACGCGGTGAGCAGCGCGTGGACGGGCTCGCCCGGGACGTTGCGGTGGATGAGCGTCTTCGGGAGCCGTTCGGCGAGGGACGACGGGCGGTCGAGGGTCGGCAGGTGCGCGGCGAACGTGATGGTGCGGGGCCCGTCGCGGTCGAGGGCGACCCAGACGGCGCGGCGCCCGGTCTCGGAGCAGGTGCCCTCGACGAGGACGCCGCCGGGCGCGAGCCGGCCGCGCAGCCCGTCCCAGGCGCGCCGGGCGGCGGGTTCGTCGTACTGGCGCAGGACGTTGAGGGCGCGGACGAGGACGGGCGGGCGCGGCACCGGCAGCTCGAATCCGCCGCGCCGGAACGACAGGCCCTCGTGGGGCCCGGTGGCGGCGAGGAAGTCGAGCCCGGCCGCGACCCGGTCGGGGTCGATCTCGATGCCGACGACGTCCAGGCGGGGTGCGACGGCGCGGAGCCGGGTGTAGAGCTCGAACGTGGTGACGGGCGACGCCCCGTAGCCGAGGTCGACGGCGAGCGGCCGGACGGCGGTGCCGTCGTACTGGCGGAGGGCGGGCCGCTGGGTGGCGGCGATCCAGCGGTCGACGCGGCGGAGCCGGTTGGGCGCGGTGGTGCCGCGGGTCGGCTCCCCCTGCGGCTTCTGCGGTCGGGCCATCGGGACATCGTCTCGCGACCACCCTGCCGAATGAGATTCGGTAAGCATTGGGTTACGGTGATTCCGGGTGCCCACGACCATCCCCGGAGGACCGCCGATGCCCCAGTCCGCCGAGCCGCGGCTCGCCGAGCAGCAGCTCGATCTGGCGACCCTGCACGAGGCCGTCGCCGCCGCGATCCCCGACCGCGAGTGCCTGGTGTGGCGCGACCGCCGGATGACCTGGCGCGAGGTCACCGACCGGACGCGGCGGCTCGCGAACGTCCTGCGCGCGCACGGGCTCGGCCGCCGGGACGGGCCGCACGAGCCGTGGGAGTCGCCGCACGACCATCTCGCGCTGTACCTGCACAACGGCCCCGAGTACCTGGAGGGCCTGGTCGGCGCGCACAAGGCCCGGGTGGCGCCGTTCAACGTCAACTACCGGTACGTGGACGACGAGCTGGCGCACCTGTTCGCCGACGCGCGGCCCGCCGCGATCCTGTACCACGCGCGGTTCGCGGGGCAGGTCGAGCGCGTCGTGCAGCGGCTGGGCGGCGCGCCGCCGCTGCTGCTCCAGGTCGCGGACGACTCGGGCGCGCCGCTCGCGCCGGGCGCGCTCGGCTACGAGGACGCGCTCGCCGCCGCGTCCGCCGAACCGCCCCCCGGCGTCCGTCCGTCGCCGGACGACCTGCAGATCCTCTACACCGGCGGGACGACCGGCATGCCGAAGGGCGTGCTGTGGCGGATCGGCGACCTGATGCACGGCCCGTTCCAGGCGCGCCGCCGGGACGGCGCGGCGCTCACCGACGTCGGCGAGGCCGTGGCGCGGGCCGTCCGGGGCGGGCACCGGGTGCTGGTGGCGCCGCCGATGATGCACGGCGGCGGCACTTGGTCGGCGCTCGGCGGCTGGTGCGGCGGCGCGTGCGTGATCTTCCCGCACCGGGTGGACGGGCTGGACGCCGACGACCTGATGGACGTCGCCGAGCGGGAGCGCGCGACCCGGATGCCGATCGTCGGGGACGCGTTCGCGCGCCCGATCGTCGAGTCGCTGGAGCGCCGCCCGCGCGACCTGTCGTCCCTGCGGACGCTGCTGAACTCGGCGGCCGGGATCAGCCCGGGCGTCAAGCGGCGGCTGCTGGAACTGGCCCCGGGGGCGCGGCTGGTGGACGTCCTCGGCTCGTCCGAGAGCGGCTTCTCGGTGACCCGGCAGGGCGCCGACGCGCGGTTCGCGCTGCACCCGGGCGCGGCCGTCCTCAGCGCCGACCGGACGCGCCGCCTCGCACCCGGCGAGGACGAGCTGGGCTGGCTCGCCAAGGGCGGCGGCTCGATCCCGCTCGGCTACCTGAACGCGCCGGAGAAGACGGCCGCGACGTTCCTGACCGTGGACGGCGACCGGCTCGTCGTGCCCGGCGACCGGGCGCGGCTGCTCGCGGACGGGACGGTCGAGGTGCACGGCCGGGACGCCACCACGATCAACACCGGCGGCGAGAAGGTGTTCGCGGAGGAGGTCGAGACCGTCCTGCGGGGCCTGCCGGGCGTCACGGACGCGCTGGTCCTCGGCCGGCCGAGCGAGCGGTGGGGCAGCGAGATCGTCGCGGTGGTCGGCCCGGCGGACGCCCCGGACGACGCGGCGCTGCGGGACGGCTGCGCTCCGCACCTCGCCCGCTACAAGATCCCGAAGGCGTTCGTGCGCACCGGGCGGACGCTGCGGCTGCCGAACGGCAAGGCCGACTACGCGGCGGCCCGGGAGTTGGTGGAAACCTCCCTCGACGGGCCGGGCGAGACCGGGGAATAGTGGCGGAATGCCGGATGTGAACGCGCTGCTCGCGGATCTGACCGCCGAGAACGACTCCCTGGACGCGCTCGTCGCGCCGCTGCCCGCCGCCCGGTGGGCCGATCCGACGCCCGCCGAGGGCTGGACGATCGCCCACCAGATCGCGCACCTGGCGTGGACGGACGACCAGGCGAACGTCGCCGCGACCGACCCGGCGGCGTTCCCCGCGCTGCTGGAGCGGGCGATCGCCGACGGCCCCGCCTTCGTCGAGGAGGGCGCCGCGGCGGGCGCCGCCGAGGACCCGGCCGCGCTGCTGGCCCGCTGGCGGGACGGCCGCCGCCGGATGCGCGCGGCGCTCGCCGCCGTTCCGCCGGGCACGAAGCTGCCGTGGTTCGGGCCGCCGATGAGCGCCGCGTCCATGGCGACGGCGCGGCTGATGGAGACGTGGGCGCACGGCGAGGACGTCGCCGAGGCGCTGGGCGTGCGGCGCGCGCCGACGCACCGGCTCCGGCACGTCGCGCACATCGGCGTCCGCGCGCGCGACTTCGCGTTCGGCAACCGCGGCCTCACCCCGCCCGCCGAGGAGTTCCGGGTGGAGCTCACCGGCCCGTCCGGCGAGGTGTGGACGTGGGGGCCGGAGGGCGCGCGGCAGTCCGTCACGGGCCCGGCGCTGGACTTCTGCATGCTGGTGACCCGGCGGCGGCACCGCGACGACCTCGCAGTGACGGCGGACGGGCCCGACGCGGACCGCTGGCTCGGCATCGCGCAGGCGTTCGCGGGCACGCCCGGCGCGGACCCGAAGCCGGGGCGGGGCGTCTGAGCGCGGCGGCGGGCCGAGCGGCGCCTCCCACCGCCGCGGGCGTTCGGGACCGTCTTCTGCGGATACGTGGAGGACATGACAGTTCTCATCGCCTTCGACGGCTCCGACGACTCCCGCGCCGCCGTCGAGTACGCCGCGCGGCACCTCCGGCCCGAACCGGCCGTGATCCTCTCCGTCTGGGAGCCGCTGGTCGCGCAGATCACCTGGGCGCCGATCGCCGCGGCCGCCCCCGTCGTCATGCAGACCCGGGACCGCGAGAAGTTCGAGGAGGAGAAACAGGCGGAACGGCTCGCCTCGAAGGGCGCCGAGCTGGCCGCCGCCGCGGGACTCCCGGACGTGACGCCGCGCGCCGAGCGCAGCGGCGGCCCGATCTGGGCGGCGATCGTGGACGTCGCCGAAGAACTGGACGCCTCCCTCGTCGTCACCGGGTCGCGGGGGCTGTCGCGGGCCCGGTCGGTCCTGCTCGGGAGCACCTCGACGCGCGTCCTGCACCACGTGCAGCGGCCCGTCCTCATCGTGCCGCCCGCGAAGGACGCGGACGGCGCGGAGGACTAGGGCGCGTCGAGCGCGCGGGCGAACGCCGCGTACGCGTCCCGGTTGAACAGGACGAACCGGACGTCGGTGACCTGCGTGGGCGCCCTCCGCACGGTGCCGACCGCGATGCGCGCGGCGTCGTCCATCGGCCAGCCGTAGACGCCCGCCGACACCGCGGGGAACGCGATCGACGCGGCCCCGAGCTCGTCGGCGACCCGCAGCGACTCGCGGTAGCAGGAGGCGAGCCGGTCACCGCGGTCCTCGGTGGCGGAGTACACGGGCCCGACCGTGTGGATCACCCAGCGGGCGGGCAGCGCGCCCGCGGTGGTCGCGACGGCCTGCCCGGTGGGGAGCCCGCCGCCGTAGTGGGAGGCGCGCAGCTTGCGGCACTCGTCCAGGATCTCCGGCCCGCCCCTGCGGTGGATCGCCCCGTCGACGCCGCCCCCGCCGAGCAGGGAGGAGTTCGCCGCGTTCACCACCGCGTCCACGCGCTCCTCGGTGATGTCGCCCAGGACAAGAGTGATCTCCATGCTCGCCGCGTCCTCCGCTCTGAGAATCCCGCCGGAACAGAAGAATTCTCCACCGCCCGGTGCGCAAAACGCACCGGAGCGCCCGGCGGCGGTACCCTCGGTGGCGGACGGGCAACGGGGGCGGAACCGCCCGTCCATCCCCGCATCCGGCCCCGCGTTCGGGCGTGGCCGGCGCGTCCACCGCCGGAGGTGGGCGTGACCTGGGAAGAGAGTCTGCCTATCCTGCCGTGAAACGACCCGCGATGGCGTGAAGCCGTGGAGGTTACCCCCTTGAAGATTCTCCTCGCCGGAGCGACCGGAGTCATCGGCCGCCGGCTGATCCCGCTGCTCGTCCAGGCGGGCCACGAGGTCGCAGGGACGACTCGCCACTCCGAGCGCACCGGGTCGATCGCCGACCTGGGCGCCGCGCCGGTCGTGATGGACGCGCTGGACGCCGGGTCGGTGCGCGACGCGGTGGCGTCGGCGCGCCCGGACGTGGTGATGCACCAGCTCACGGACCTGTCCGCCGAGAATTTCGAGGCGAACTCGCACCTGCGGATCGAGGGCACCCGGAACCTGGTGGACGCCGCGCTCGACGCGGACGTGCGGACGATGATCGCGCAGAGCATCGCCTGGCTGTACGTGCCGGGCGACGAGCCCGCCGTCGAGTCCGACGAGCTGAACGCGAAGCTGCCGCCCTACTCGGGGATCGCCGCGCTGGAGAAGGCGGTCGCCGAGATGCCGCACGGGGTCGTGCTGCGCTACGGGGCGCTGTACGGGCCCGGCACCTGGTACGCCCCGGACGGCGCCATCGCCGCGCGGGTCAAGGCCGGGAACATGCGGCCGAATCCGGCGTGGACGTCGTTCGTGCACGCCGACGACGCCGCCGCGGCGGCGCTCGCCGCGCTCGACTGGCCCGCCGGGCCGGTCAACATCGTCGACGACGAGCCCGCCACGACGAACGAGTGGCTGCCGGTCTACACCGCCGCGCTCGGCGCCCCGACCCCGCGCGGCGCGCGGCACGCCGCCGCGACGGGCCGTCCGGTGTCCAACGCGAAGGCGCGGAAGCTCGGCTGGGAGCCGCGGGTGAAGTCCTGGCGGACCGGGTTCGCCGAGATGGGCACCAGCTGATCCACGCGTTCCCCTTCATTTCGGACGGAACGTGACAAGCGTGATGGGGTCGCCGGGAAGTTGAAACCTCAAGACTTGAGGGTTCAACGACTCGCCTAGACTGGCGGCATGGCGGACCCCCCGTGGCTCGACGACGACGAGCAGGAGACCTGGCGCGCGTTCCTGTGGACGTCGCGGCTGCTCAACGAGGCCCTGGACCGGCAGCTCCAGCGCGACTCGGGGATGCCGCACGCCTACTACATGATCCTCGCGATGCTCTCGGAGTCGCCCGGGCGCGCGCGTACGATGTCCGAACTCGCGGAGCTCGTCCACTCGTCCCCGAGCCGTCTCTCGCACGCCGTCAACCGGCTGGAGGCGGCCGGCTGGGTGCGCCGCACCAAGCACCCCGCCGACCGCCGCACCACGATCGCCGAACTGACCGACGCCGGCCTCGACGTGCTGGTCGAGGCCGCGCCCGGCCACGTCGCCGAGGTCCGGCGGCACCTGTTCGACCCGCTGACCCGCGACCAGATGCTCCGGTTCCGCGAATCGCTGCGCGCGCTGCTGGACTCGCTCGGCCCGCACCGCGAGGCGCCCTGCGCCCGCGGCGAGGGCTGACGCCCGCGCTCAGTCCGCGAACTCGACCGTGTGCGCCTTCGCGCCCGGATGGACGGCCGCGAGCAGCCGCAGGCCCTCCTCCTCCAGGGCCGCCCGCTCCGGCCCCGGGACCGGCGCGAACGGGTCGATCCGCAGCGTCGCCGCGCCGCGCCGCTTCTCCGCCTTCCACATGCCGTGGACGAACCCGTCCACGAGGAACGTCGCGCGGATGATCCCGTTCACCGTGAAGATCCGCCTGCGGTCCTCCTCGGAAACGATCCGGGCCCGGTCGGCGTGCGCGAGGGTCAGGTTGTCGAACTCCGGGACGAACCGGACGGGCGCGGGCTCGTCCGGCCCCGGCCGCGGGGCCTCCGGCAGGTCGTGGAGGACGCGGCCCCGCTCGTCCCGGAACCGGACGAGCTTCGGCTCGAGCCGCTCCACGACCTCGCGCAGCCCCGGCAGGCCCGACCAGTGCTGGACGTCCTGCACGCTCGCCGGCCCGAACGCCGCCAGGTACCGCAGCACCAGCTCGTCGAGGGACGGCTCCACGGCCGGGCCGTCGCCGAGCCACGCGTCGAGCGTGGTGTGCCGCGCCGTCCCCGCCTTCCCCCACAGGCCGCGCGGCGGCACCTGCACCAGCGGCAGGACGCACCGGACGCCCCAGACGAGCAGCGCCGGATCGTGCTCGGGCCACCGTTCGGCCAGCAGGCCCCGCAGCTCCTTGTCCGAGCGCGGCTCCGCCTCGAGCAGCGCGCGCGCCGCGGCCACGACCGCCCGCAGGTCGACGCCGTCCAGGTCCCGGCCCATCGGCCCGGCCAGCGCCCGGTCGAGGATCGGCTGGGTCAGCGGGCGCAGGGCGCGCGCGTCGCGGGCGCTCACCAGGTGCAGGGTGCCGCGCATGACGACGATCCGCAGCGCCCGCCGCTCGGTGAGCAGCCGCGACACCTCGTCGAAGCCGAACCCCTCCAGGCGGCTCCACAGCCCGATGTAGGGCGGGTTCGGCGCCTGCGCCTGCATCCCGACGAGCCGCTCGATCGCCTCCAGCGCCCCCACCGGCTCGCGCCGCAGCAGCATCTGCCGGGCGAGCAGCGCCCGGTTCAGCTCCCGCTTCCCGAGGACCCGTTCCCCGTCAGTCGTCATAGCGACCCCGCAGCTCCTGCCAGCCGGGAGGGGGGCCGGGGAGCTCCTCCGCGTCCGTGAGGCGCAGGGCGTCCAGCATGAGGGCGAGGTACCGGTGCTGGAGGCGGTTCATCCGGGCGTCGTCGCCGATCCGGATCGTGTGCAGGTGCTCGAGCAGCACCGACACGTCGCCGACCGTGATGTCGGGGCGCAGGGCCCCGGCCCGCCTCGTCCGCTCCAGGAGACGTTCCGTGGCCTGGTGGATCGTCTGCCCCTTGCGGCTCATCTCCTCGGTGACCTCGAAGTTCCCGGCGAGCCGCATCGTCAGCGAGCCGGCGCCGATGTCCAGGCAGCGGCGCATGAACGCGGCGAACGCCTCCCACGGGTCGCCGTCGTCGGCGAGGGCCCGCTCGACCTCCGCGAGATAGCGGTCCATCCCCTCGTCGGCGAGGTGCTGGAGCAGCACCTCCTTGCTCCGGTACCGGCGGTAGAGGGCGCTGATCCCCACCCCGGCGTGCTCCGCCACCGCGGAGATCGGCGCGCCCGGGTCCGCCGTGAACACCGCGCGCGCCGCCTCCCGGATCAGTTCGTCGTTGCGCGCCGCCTGTGCCTTGCGCCCGCTCATGGGCGCCGCTGCCGTGCTCTCCATGCCGCCATCGTACGGGAACGAACAATTCCGTTCTACTGCCGGAGCGGGGGGTTGACGCCAGGGCCCCGCCGGAGGATCATGAACCCATGTTCATGAACGTGTGTTCATAACGGAGGGACAGCCGTGGAGACCGTCAACAAGCACCAGGCCGAGGCGTGGAACGGGTACGAGGGAACGCACTGGGCCGACCACCACGCCCGCTACGACGCCGTGAACAGCGGCTTCAACCCGCACCTGCTGGACGCCGCCGCGATCGGCCCGCGCGACCGCGTCCTCGACATCGGCTGCGGCAACGGGCAGGTCACCCGGCTCGCGGCGGAGCGCGCGCACCTCGGCGCCGCGACCGGCGTCGACCTGTCGGCGCCGATGCTCGCCCGCGCGCGGAACCTCGCCGAGCGGGAGGGCGTCGGGAACGTCCGGTTCGAGCAGGGCGACGCGCAGCTGTACCCGTTCCCCGACGGCGGGTTCGACGTCGCGATCAGCCGGTTCGGAGTCATGTTCTTCGCCGACCCCGTCGCCGCGTTCGGCAACGTGCGGCGCGCGCTCGCGGCCGACGGGGGGCGGGCGGCGTTCGTGGTCATGGCCCCGCCCGAGGAGAGCGACCTCGGCACGGTCCTCGCCGCCCTTCCCGCGCTCCCGCGGCCCGCGATCGGGCACGACGGGCCGCTGTCCCTCGCCGACCCCGGCCGCGCCGCCGCGATCCTCGGCGACGCCGGGTTCCGCGCCGTGACGAACCGGCGCGTCGAGGCCGAGCAGGTGTGGGGCCGGGACGCCGCCGACGCCGCGGCGTTCCTCGCCGGGTGGGGGCCGATCCGCTACAACTACGGCGAGAGCGACGAACTGGTCGCGACGCTCACCGGGGCGCTGCGTCCGTTCGAGCGGGACGGCGCCGTCCGGCTGCGCACCACGGCCGGCCTGATCACGGCGCGCCGGTGAGGCGGGCGGTGGTCCTCGGCGGCTACGGGGCGGTCGGCCGGGAGGTCGTCGCGGGCCTGCGCGGGCACGTGCCCGAGATCGTCGTCGCGGGCCGGGACCTCGCGAAGGCCCGCGCGGTGCCGGGAACGGTCCCCATGCGCGTCGACCTGCGGGAGCCGTTCGACGCGATCCTGGACGCCGACGCCGTCGTGATGTGCGCCGAACGGGAGAACGCGCGGGTCGCGCGGGCGTGCGCCGAACGCGGCGTCCACTACGTCGACGTGACGGCGTCCCGCGAGATCCTCCGCCGCCTCGAGGACCTCGACGGGCTCGCCGCCGCGAACGGCGCCTCCGTCGTCGTCAGCGTGGGCCTCGCGCCCGGCGTCACGAACCTGCTCGCGCACCGGTTCGCCGGGACCGGACGGCCCGTCGACATCGGCGTCCTGCTCGGTTCGGGCGAGCGGCACGGGCCGAGCGCCGTCGCGTGGACGCTCGGCTCCCTCGGCGCGCTCCGCGACCTGGACGAGTCGTGGACGATGCGGTTCCCGCCGCCGTTCGGCACGCGCCGCGTCCACCGCTTCCCGTTCCCCGACCAGTACACGCTGCCCGGACGGGTCCGTACCGGCCTGGCCCTCGATTCCCGCGCCGTGACCGCGCTCCTCCCCCGCGCCGCCCGCTTCCGGAACGCCCGCCTGCTGCGGGCCGCCGCCGAGCGGGTCCACGTCGGCGGGGACGGTTTCGCGGTCGCCGCCGCGTCCGGCGGGCGGGTCGCCGCGCTGACCGGGCGGCGGCAGAGCCGGGCGTCCGGGCTGGTGGCGGCCCTGGCCGTCCGGCGGCTGGACGGGACGCCGCGAGGCGTGCGGCACCTGGAGGCCGCCGCCGGGCCCCGCTTCCTGGACGAACTGGCGGAACACGGGTTCGAGCTCCACGAATACGATGCCGGTGATGTCACCACGTAAAGCCGCCGCGCTGCGGGACGGCGACCGGACCCTGCGCGAGCACCTGATCGCGACCGCCGACCGCATGATGTCCGAGCGCGGCGCGGCGGGCCTGACCGTGCGGGCGATCGCGCGCGAGGCGGGCGTGGCCGACGGCGTCCTCTACAACCACTTCGACGGCAAGGAGGAGCTGCTGGCGCTGGCCCTGCACGCGCGCGTGCTGCGCGTCGAGCGGGAGCTGGGGCCGCTCCCCGAGCCGGGCGCCGGGACGCTCGCCGCGAACCTGCGCGCGCACGTCGAGCACGGCCTCGCGCTGCACCGCGCGCTGCTGCCCGCGCTCGCCGGGCTGACGGCGCGGCCCGACGTGCTCGCCCGGTTCGCGGCCGTCCACGAACCGGGCGAGACGTGGCACGACCGCCTGCACGCCTACCTGCGGGCCGAGCGCGACCTCGGCCGGGTCGCGGCGGACGCGTCCCCGGCCGCCGCGACGTCGATGATCGTCGGGGTGTGCCACGAGGCCGTCCTGTCGGCGCTGCTGGGTGCGCGCGAGCCGGCCCCGGTGGCGGTGGACGAGGTCGTCGCGACCGTCCTGCACGGCATCGCCCCGCGCTAGGCCGCCCCCCGTGTCAGGCCGCCCCCGTGTCAGGCCGCCCCCGCGTCAGGCCGCCATCGCCTCCCGCACCTCCGCGAGGGTCCGGGCGGCGACGTCGCGGGCCCGCGCGTTCCCCTCGGCGAGGACGCGGCGCAGGTGCGTCCGGTCGGCGGCGAGCTCGGCGCGGCGGGCGCGGATCGGCCGCAGGAACTCGTTCACCGACTCGATGACGACCTTCTTCAGGGCCGCGGCGCCGCCGTCGCCGATGTCGGCGGCGACGTCGTGCGGGTCGCGGCCCTGGCAGAGGGCGGCGAGGTGCACCAGGTTCGACACTCCGGGGCGGGCGTCCGGCTCGTAGGTGATGCGCCGGTCGGCGTCGGTCACCGCGCGCCCGAGCAGCCGGGCGGTGTCGTCGGGGGTCGCCGACAGGGCGACCGCGTTGCCGCGGCTCTTGCTCATCTTCCGCCCGTCGGTGCCGAGCAGGTTCGGCGCGTCCGACAGCAGCGCGTCCGGGACGGGGAAGACGGGCCCGTAGCGCTCGTTGAAGCGGCGCGCGACCGTCCGGGTGACCTCCTGGTGCGGGAGCTGGTCCTTGCCGACGGGCACGAGGTCGGCCTTGCAGAACAGGATGTCGGCGGCCTGGTGCACCGGGTAGGTGAACATCAGCCCGCTCACCGCCGGCCGGGACGACGCCGCGATCTCGTCCTTCACGGTCGGGTTGCGGGCCAGTTCGGCGACCGACACCAGGGACAGGAACGGCAGCATGAGCTGGTTCAGCTCGGGGACGGCGCTGTGCTGGAAGATCGTCGCGTCGGCGGGGTCGATCCCGATGGCGAGGTAGTCGGCGGCGAGGCCCTCGACGTGCTCGGAGAGCCGTTCGGCGACGTCCCGGTCGGTGAGCACCTGGTAGTCGGCGATCAGCACGAACACGTCGACGCCGAGGCGCTGCAGCCGCACCCGGTTGGCGAGGGTGCCGAAGTAGTGCCCGAGGTGCAGGGGTCCGGTGGGGCGGTCTCCGGTGAGGACGCGGAACGCCGCGGGATCGGCGGCGATGCGCTCCTCGAGTTCGCGGGTGCGCCGCTCGGCGGCGTCGACGACGGGGTCCATGGCGGTGTCTCCTTTCCCGGCCGCCGCGCCGGGCGGCCCCGCACGGGGAAAGGAGAAGGGCCGTCCGGCGGGACGGCCCTCGCGTTGGTGATCGCGTGATCGTGCGGCCGTCCTAGGACGGCCACCAGCCGAGGCACGCGGTTCGCTGCATGCCCGCCAGGGTACCCCGCGCGAATGCGAACGTCACGGGATAATCCGCTTCGGGACCAACTGGGTACGCTGGCGGCATGACCGCACTCGCACCGTCCAGCACCGAGACCGACCTGTCCTACCTGCTCGACCACACCGGCCTCGCGCTGAAGAGCCGGATGACGGCGGCGCTCGCGGAGATCGGGCTGACGCCGCGGATGCACTGCGTCCTCGTGCACGCCCTCGAGGAGGAGCGGACGCAGATCCAGCTCGCCGAGATCGGCGACATGGACAAGACCACGATGGTCGTCACCGTGGACGCCCTGGAGAAGGCGGGCCTCGCCGAGCGGCGGCCGTCCTCGCGGGACCGGCGCGCGCGGATCATCGCGGTCACCGAGAAGGGCGCGCGGGTCGCCGCCGAGAGCCAGCGGGTCGTCGACCGGGTGCACGGCGACGCCCTCGGCTCGCTTCCGGACGACGAACGGGACGTGCTCGTCCGCGCGCTGGAGCGGCTGGTCACCGGGCATCTCGCGCGCCCCGTGGAGAGCCCGCGGCCGGTGCGGCGGGCCCGGGAGCACACCAAATAGTCCGCCAATAGATCGTCTCTAACAAAACTATCTGCTAGTGTCCCTCTCATCGTTCCGCGATGGGAGAGACCCGTGCACACTGCCCTGCGAGCGCGCGGCACCGCGCTCGGCGTGCTGTCCGCCACGATGCTGATGACGATCCTCGACGGCTCGATCGTCACCGTGGCGCTGCCCGCCATCCAGCACGACCTCGGCTTCTCGGCCACCGGCCTGAGCTGGACCGTCAACGCCTACCTGATCGCGTTCGGCGGCCTCCTGCTGCTCGCCGGACGGCTCGGCGACCTCGTCGGCCGCAAGGCGATGTTCCTCGCCGGGAACATCGTCTTCACCGCCGCGTCGCTGCTCGCGGGCGCCGCCACCGGCCCCGCCGTCCTCATCGCCGCCCGCTTCCTGCAGGGCGTCGGCAGCGCGATGGCCGCCGCGGTCGTCCTCGGCATCCTCGTCACCCTCTACACCGAGCCCGCCGAACGCGCCCGCGCCATCGGGATCTTCAGCTTCACCGGAGCCGCGGGCGCCTCCGTCGGGCAGGTGCTCGGCGGGGTTCTCACCGACGCCCTGAACTGGCACTGGATCTTCCTGATCAACCTGCCGATCGGGCTCGTCACGATCCTGCTCGCGCTGCCCGCCCTCCCCCGCGACCGCGGCGCCGGGCTCGCCGCCGGCGCGGACGTCGCCGGGGCGCTGCTCGTCACGTCCGGGCTGATGCTCGGCATCTACACCGTCGTGAAGATCGAGCAGTACGGCGCCGCCGCCCCCCGCACGCTCGGCCTCGGCGCCCTCGCGATCGCGCTGCTCGCGGGCTTCTTCGCCCGGCAGGCGAAGGCCCGGACGCCGCTCATGCCGCTGCGCATCCTGCGCTCCCGCACCGCCTCCGGCGCCTACGCCGTCGAGATCCTCACGTTCTCCGCGATGTTCTCGTTCCAGGTCATGGTCGCCCTCTACATGCAGAAGGTCCTCGGCTACGGGGCCCTGCAGACCGGCCTGGCGATGCTCCCGGCCGCCGTCGCCATCGGGACGATCTCGCTGTTCGGCTACGCCCGGCTCGCCCGCCGGTTCGGCGAACGCGCCGTCCTGCTCACCGGGCTCGTCCTGCTCGCCGCCGCGCTCGCCCTGCTCGTCCGCGTCCCGGTGCACGCCGCGTACGCCGCCGACCTGCTCCCGCCGATGCTGCTGATCGCGGGCGGCGGGCTCGTCATGCCCGCGCTGACCGGCCTCGCGATGTCCGGCGCCCGTCCCGAGGACGCGGGCCTCGCCTCCGGCCTGTTCAACACCGCGCAGCAGATCGGGATGGCGATCGGCGTCGCCGTGCTGTCCACGCTCGCCGCCGCCCGCACCGACACCCTGCTCGCGGCCGGGGACACCGCGGCGACCGCGCTGACCGGCGGATACCGGCTCGCGTTCGGCGTCGCCGCGGCCCTGCTCGCCGCCGCGATCGCCGTCGCCGCGCTCGTCCTGCGCGCCCCGAGGCCCGGCCCGGACGCCCCCGCGCCCGCCGAGCCGTCCGTCCCGTCCGTCACTCTCTGAACCGCCGCCCACCGGCCGCACCGACCATGAAGGAGCACACCATGACCCGCTACGGCCCCGGCCAGGGACCCGGCCCGAAGCCCGCCTCCCAGGACGACCTCGCCCGCCTGCACGTCGACCGGCTCTACGGGACCGTCCTCGCGGACTGACGTGGAGCGCGGTCAGTGCGGCAGGACGATCAGCAGCAGCGGCAGGCCCGCGACGACCGGCACCGCCGCCGTCGCGGCCAGCCGCGTCGCGCGCGGCAGCGGGCGCGGCTCCAGCAGCCGGTTCACCCGGGCCATCACCGGGATGTCGTCGCGGGACGCCACCCCGAGCGTCCCCGAGGGCGCCGCCGCCGGGCGGGCCGCGGCGAAGCGCAGCAGCGCCGTCGCCAGCTCGCGCGGCGGGCGCCCCGACCGGGCCCGGTCGTCCGCGGCCATCTCGATCAGCAGCTCCACCGCGTCCAGGCACCGGCCCACCAGTCGGAACTGCGGGAACACCTGCCGCAGCGACGCGAACGGCAGCAGCACCAGATCGTGCCGCTCGCGCGCGTGCGCCCGCTCGTGCGCGAGCACCGCGGCCAGCTCCGCCGTGTCGAGCAGCTCCAGCGTCCCGGCGCTCACCACCACCTTGGACGAGCGGACGCCCGGCACGCAGTACGCCGCGGCGCCCGGATGATCCAGGACGAGGGTGCCGGGGACGGCCGAGTCGCGGCGCGACACCAGCGCGAGGAGCGCCCGGTGCCGCCGCCGGGCCCGCACCACCCGCACCACCGCGAACGCCAGCATCACCAGCAGCACCCCGGCGAGGCTGAGCGCGCCGAGCAGCGCGGCCATGTGGACGGTGTCGAGCCTGGCGGCCCCGTCGTTGTAGAGGCCGGGCAGCCCGCCCGCCACGCCGCTCTGGTACGGCAACAGCGCCAGCCCGAGCATGGCGCCGATCGTGGCGACGCCCCAGCACAGGCCGAGGGCCTGCCACAGGGCGATGCCGATGCGCGGGGTCCGCCACGTCCACCGTGCGCGGGCCAGCGCGTGCGCCCCGCCGACGGTCCCCAGGGAGATCAATGCGAGCAGGGCGGTGCCGGTCATGCCGGTGGTTCCTTTGTGAGGGCCGCCAGCGCCTGGCGGAGCACGTCGACTTCGTCGCTCGAGACCGATCGGACGAAGTGCACGAGCGCCGCGTCCCGGTCGCCCGTCTCCTCGAGCGCGCCCAGCATCAGCTCGGTCACGTACCCCTCCCGGCTCTCCACCGGACGGTACCGCCACGCGCGGCCGTCGCGCTCGCGCTCGAGGAAGCCTTTCTTCGCGAGCCTGTCGAGAACCGTCATGACGGTCGTGTGGGCGAGATCCCGGTCGCCCGCCAGCGCACGGCTGACGTCCCGCGCGGTGGCGGCGCCGGAGCCGGCGTCCTCCCGCGCCCAGAGGACCTCCATGACCGTGCGTTCAAGCTCTCCCAGACCCTTCACAAAGCCCAGGTTATCCGACACCTCCGCGTAGTACTACAGCCGGTAGACGATCAGCCCTCCGGGGCCACCAGGCCTTGCTCGTACGCGATGATCACCAACTGGACGCGGTCGCGGGCGTCCAGCTTCGCCAGCAGCCGCGCCACGTGCGCCTTCACCGTCGCGACGCTGATCACCAGTTCGTCCGCGATCTCCCGGTTCGTCAGCCCCCGCCCCACCAGCGTCAGCACCTCCCGCTCCCGCCCGGTGACCCCCTCGACCGGACGCGCCCGGCGTGCGGGCGCCGGCTCGGGGCGCGCCGCGAACTCCGCGATCAGCCGCCGCGTCACGCTCGGCGCGATCAGCCCGTCGCCGCGCGCCACCACCCGGATCGCGCCGAGGATCTCCTCCAGCGCCATGTCCTTCACCAGGAACCCGCTCGCGCCCGCCCGCAGCGCCCCGTAGACGTACTCGTCGTCGTCGAACGTCGTCAGCATCACCACCCGCGCGCCCGAGATGCGGCGCGTCGCCTCGATGCCGTCCATGTCCGGCATCCGGACGTCCATCACCACGACGTCCGGCGCCGTCTCGCCGGCCAGCCGCACCGCCTCCGCGCCCGTCCCGGCCTCCCCCACGATCTCCAGGTCGGACGTGTCGGCCATCAGCACCCGCAGCCCCGCCCGGACGAGCGGCTGATCGTCCACGAGCAGCACCCGGACCGTCACGCCGGGATCCTCGCCGCCACCCGGAACCCGCCCCCGGGCCGCGGCCCCGCCGTGAACTCGCCCCGCAGCAGCGCGACCCGCTCCCGCATCCCGACGATCCCGAACCCGGACCCCACCGTCCCGCCGCTCCCCTCGTCCGCGACCTCGATCTCCAGGCCGTCCTCCCGGTACCCGATCGTCACCCTGCAGTCCGCGACGCCCGCGTGCCGCACCACGTTCGTCAGCGCCTCCTGCACCACCCGGTAGGCGCACAGGTCGACGTCCGACGGCAGGTCCCGCGGCACGCCGGTGCGCCGCACGTCCACCCGCACCCCGGCGTCGCGCGTCGCCGCCGCGAGCCGCTCCAGGTCGCCCAGCCCCGGCGCCGGGCCGAGCGCCCCCTCCCGGCGCAGGCCGGTCAGCATCCGCCGCAGGCTCGCGAGCGTGTCCCGGCTCGTCGCCTCGATCGCGTCGAGCGCCTTGCGCGCCTCCGCGGGCTGCGTCTCGATCACCCGTCCCCCGACCCCCGCCTGGATCGCGATGATCCCCACGCTGTGCGCCACCATGTCGTGCAGTTCCCGCGCGATCCGCAGCCGCTCCTCCGCGACCGCCCGCTCCGTCTCCCGCGCCCGCAGCGCGTCCGCGTGCTTCCGCCGCGCCCGCACCGAGTTCCCGGCCGTCCACGCGACGACGGCCGCGAGCGCCACCGAGAGCAGCAGCGTCTCGTCGGCGAACACGAACACCGTGGCGCAGCCGAGCTGGACGAGGAGCGCCACCGCGGCCGCGGCCAGCGACACCCGCCGGGACCGCACCGACGCGACGTACGCGAGCCCGCCGTCGATCAGCAGCACGTGCAGCAGCAGCACCACGCCGTTCTGCTCGGCCGTCAGCGCGCCGATCCAGCTCACGACCAGCACGGCGAACACCGGCAGCGGCCACCGCGGCAGCATCCCGAGGAGCAGCGCCGTCAGCGCGGCCGTCAGCAGCACCTCCAGCTCGCCGTAACCCGCCGACGCGGAGGCGAACGTGACGAAGACGACGACCGGGTAGAGCCCCGCCGCGCACCAGACCAGGACGGCCCACAGAACCCGGCGATCCAACGACATGCGCCGATCGTAACGAGCGCGCCCCCGCCGCACATTGGCCCACGGGCTTAATCCCACGGGCCACAAAGCCGCCCGCGATTGCGTTCCCCGGCCCGACGCGACGATCCCGCGCCATTCGCGATCGTTGGCCGTCCACACCGGACGGAGGACATTCGTGAAACGGCTGGCGTACACGGCCCTCGCCATCGAACTGGTCGCCGTCGCGGTATTCGCCGCGACCTACGACTCCCTCGACTTCCGCATCTACATGCTCGGCGGCGAAGCCCTCACCGACGGCGCGTCCCTCTACCTCTCCCAGCACGCCGACCACTGGTTCACCAACACCCCGTTCGCCGCCCTGGTGTTCGCGCCCCTCTCCGCGCTCCCCCTCACCCTCGCGCGCGTCGCCTGGCAGCTCGCGTCCGTCGCGGCCTTCGCCCACGCCTGCGCGGTGACGCTCGAACTCGCCGGCCGCCGCCCGTCCCGTCCCCTCATCGCGGCGACGGCCGCGGCCGGGCTCGTCCTCGCCCCCATGTGGCACTCGCTGTTCCAGGGCCAGGTCAACCTGTTCCTTTTGGCGCTGGTCATGTTCGACATGAAACGCATCGCCCGTGGAGGAACGGCGGGAATCGGAATCGGCATCGCCACCGCCATAAAGCTGACGCCCGGCATCTTCATCCTGCTCCTCCTCGTCACCCGGAAAACGAAATCCGCCGCGGTCGCCACCGCGACGTTCGGCGCCTGCACCCTCGCCGCGTGGGCCGTCTCCCCCGACGCGTCCCGCGTCTACTGGCTGCGCACCTTCTTCGACACGTCCCGCGTCGGCGCCCCGTACATCAGCAACCAGTCGCCGTACGGCGCGGCCGTCCGGATCCTGGACGGCGCCGAGCACGTGGACGGCTGGTACGCGTTCGTCCCGCCGCTGCTCGCCGTCGCCGGCCTCGCCCTCGCCGCCGCCCGCGCCCGCCGCGGCGACTGGCTCGCCGCGACCGCCGTCACCGGGACCACGGGCCTCCTCGTCTCCCCCATCTCGTGGGCGCACCACTGGGTGTGGATCGTCCCGGCGCTGGCCGTCCTCGTCCGCAACGGCCACCGCGTCGCCCCCGCCGTCGCCTACGCCGTGTTCGCCGTGGCCCCCATGTGGTTCACGCCCCACGACGGGGGCCCCGACGAATACGGCTTCCACGGCCTCCTCACTCTGGCCGCCAACGCCTACCTGGTGGCGGCCCTGACGTTCCTCGCCTACATCTACGCCCGGACCCGGCGCGACCGCTCAACCCCCGGTGAACGTCACGTCACGTCCGAACCCGGCGGCGCAGCCGAGCGTGTATCCGGTCATGTGGCCCCCTGACTCCCGTGCCCGGCCGTGCACGCGGATCGCGCGGAGCCCTTCACGCGTCGACG
The DNA here is from genome assembly GCF_042675525.1 of Actinomadura sediminis. Classification (NCBI taxonomy): domain Bacteria; kingdom Bacillati; phylum Actinomycetota; class Actinomycetes; order Streptosporangiales; family Thermomonosporaceae; genus Actinomadura; species Actinomadura sediminis. The sequence continues at coordinate 78,345 of NZ_JBHTJA010000016.1, read as the reverse complement.
CGGGCGGGTTCGGTCCGGAGGATCGCGAGGGCGGTGGCGAGGCCGGTGAGGGTGAGGACGGCCGCGATCAGCGGGAGGGCCCGCAACCCCCAGTCGGCGGCGACGATCCGGCCCCCGAACCAGCCGGCGAACGCGGCCGCGAGCTGGAAGCCGGACGCGTTGACCGCGACGGCGAGCGTCGGCGCCGCCTGCGCGGTGGTGAGCACCCGCGTCTGCATCCCGGGGATGACCGCGAAGGCGAGGACGCCGAGGACGAACGTCAGGACCGCCGCGAGCACCCGGATCTCGTTGACCGCCCAGAACAGCGCCAGGACGGCCGCGAGCGCGGCGAGGAGACCGGCGAGGGACGGCATCAGGGCGCGGTCGGCCGCCCGGCCGCCGAGGTGGTTCCCGAGCACCGCGCCCGCCCCGTACGCCAGCAGCAGCACGGGCACCGCACCCGCGGAGAAGCCGCCGATCTCGGTGAGCAGCGGCGCGATGTAGAGGTAGACGGTGAGGACCCCCACGTTGCCGAGCGCGGTGAGGGCGATGGCGAGCCGGACGTCGCGTCCCGCGAAGACGCGCAGTTCGCCGAGCAGGGGACCGGACGCGGCGGGTGGGCCGGCGGGAACGAACCGCAGCACCAGCAGCAGCGCCGCCACGGTGACGGCGGCGATCGCGGCGAACGTCGCCCGCCAGCCGGCGTGCTGGCCGATGACGGTGCCGATCGGGGTGCCGAGGATGATGCCCAGGTTCATGCCGAGCGCCACCTTCGCCACGGTGGAGCCCTGCCTGCCCTCCGGCGCCATCGAGACGGCGGTGGCGATCGCGACGGCGAAGAAGGTGGCGACGACCAGGCCCGCGAGGAACCGCGCCGTCAGCAGCACGGGGTAGTTCGGCGCGGCGGCGGACGCCAGGTTGCCCAGCACGGACACGGTGATGAGGCCCGTGATCAGCGTCTTGCGGGGCAGCCGGGCCGTCAGGACGGTCACGACCGGACCGCCGACGATCATGCCCAGCGCGTAGGCGGTCATGAGCTGCCCCGCCGCCGGGATCGAGACCGACAGGTCGCCCGCGACGTCCGGCAGGATCCCCGCGATCACGAACTCACCGGTGGTGAGGCCGAACACGACCAGCATCAGGGAGAAGAGGGGAAGCGGCACACGCACTCCTCGATTCGAACTCGAAAGACACGAACTCGCATAGTGCGAACTCGAATAAGACGAGTCAGAACTATCATGATTCGAAGCATGTGGCTACACTTCGGGTCATGCCGGAGGAACCCGTGACCGCGGAGATCGACCGCGAGGTGTGCAAGCTGGTCCACCGGTTCGCGCACCGGCTGGACGTCCACGTGCGCCGCATCGCCGAGGAGATGGGGATGACGGCGTCGCAGGTCGTCGCGCTGCGCGAGCTGTCCGACCCGATCACCGCACGGGAACTGGCGTCCCGGATGGCGTGCGAGGCGTCCAACGCGACGTTCGTCGTGGACCGCCTCGAGGACCAGGGCCTCGTCCAGCGGCGCCCGCACCCGACCGACCGCCGCGCCAAGCAGATCGTCCTCACCGAGCCGGGACGCGCCCGCCGCACGGCCGTCCTCGAACGCCTGGACGCCCGCTCCCCCCTGACCACGCTGCCCCCCGACCGGCAGCGCCACCTCCGCGACCTGCTGCGCGACCTCGTCGGCGACGCCTGACCCCAACTTCCCGATACCCACCACCCCGTGTCCCGGCCGGCCCGCTCCCCCGCCTCCCGCGCCCCGGCCCCGCACACGGTCGGCCGCTCGCCCTCATGGGCTGTCCGGTCTCGATGGGAAGCGCGGGCGCGGTCGGACGGGGCGGGGGGTGACCGGGGTTCGCCGGGCCGGGGGCGCCACGGGGGTCGGGTGGCCGGTTCGGGACAGGGGGTGAACCGGGGGCGGGGCCGTGGGCGTCACACGGGCACTCCGCGCTTCGGCCGGACGGCAGGGGGGCCATGGACGCACGCGGTCGGCTGGGCGACGACGCACCCGCGCGGTACCTCTTCTACTACGACGACTTCTACTACGGCGACTTCTACTACGGCGACCCGCCCGTCCCGCCGGTGCGGGCGGGCGGGCGGGGGTTCCTCCGGGACGTCGCGAGCCTGATGGGCGGGGCCGCCGCGGTACCCGTGGGACTCACGCTGCTGGAGGTGCTGTCGCGCTGACGAAGCCGCAGGCGACCCGGCGCCCGGTGAGGCGCGGGCCCGGATCAGTCGGCGATCTTGATGCGGAGGCGGCGGAAGCCGCGGCCCTTGTTCTCGACCTTCGCGACGGTGATGCGGCCGATCTGCTTCGTCGACGCGACGTGGGTGCCGCCGTCGGCCTGGGTGTCGAGGCCGACGATGCGGACCAGGTCGTCGCCCTTGCGCACCCCGGCGATGCGGGTCTGGACGCCCTGCCAGAGGAGCACGCCGTGGTCCGGCGGCTGCCCGCCGCCGCCCGGGTAGAACGCCGAGCGGTCGAGGACGATCCCGTCCGGCCCGGATTCGAGGACGATCGCCTCCCATTCGCGAAGGTCCTGGTCGTCGAGCTCCAGCCGAGCCGTGCGTCCGTGCGCGTTCATGGCGGCCTCCTCGTCGTGCACGCGTGGTCCGGGCTTTCGATCATGCCGCAACCGCGGTCATCGGCGGGCCGGGAGCGGGAGGTCGGGGACGGTCGTGTCCGCGGGGCGTGGCGGGACGCGGCCGGGCCACCAGTTCGCGGCGCCGAGCAGGGCCATCAGGGCGGGCAGCACGAAGATCCGGATGACGACGGCGTCGATGAGGATCGCGGCGGCGAGGCCGACGCCGAGCTGCTTGAACTCGACCATGCTGAGCGTGCCGAAGATCGCGAACACGGCGACCATCACGACGGCCGCGCTGGTGACGACGCCCGCGGACCGGGTGATGCCCGCGCCGACGGCCGCGCGGGACGGCATGTCGCGGGCGGCCTCGCGGATCCGGGAGACGACGAACACGTGGTAGTCCATCGAGAGGCCGAACAGGACGACGAACAGGAAGAGCGGCAGCCAGGAGACCACGGCGCCGGACGAGCGGAAGTCGAGGATCCCTTCGGCCCACGTGTGCTGGAACACGGCCACGAGGACGCCGAAGGCCGCGGCGGCCGAGAGCAGGTTCAGCGCGACGGCCGAGAGGGCGATCGCGACGGACCGGAAGATCAGGCCCGTCATGACGAGCGTCAGCAGGAGGACGAACCCGACGACGAGCGGGAGCCGTTCTTCGAGGTGGTCGGTGAAGTCGACGCCTTCGGCGAGCTTGCCGCCGACGCCGTGCTCGGCGGGGAGGCCGCGGAGGGCTTCGGGCACCCAGGCGCGGAGGGTGTCGAGGGACCGGCGGGCCTCGTCGCTGCCGCGGGCGTGCGGGGTCGCGACGTTCATCAGGTGGACGCGCCCGTCCGGGGACGTGCGGATCTCGGGGACGCGGTCGTGGGCGAACAGCGGGTCGCGGGCGGTGCGGGCGGCGAGCCCGGTGAGGGCCGCTCGGACGTCCGCGGACTGTGCGGCGGGCGCGCGGACGGCGATCTCGTGCACGGTGCCCTCGCTGGGGAACGCGGCGGTGAGCCGGTCCATCGCGCGGACGACGGGGACGTCGCGGGGCAGGTCGTCCGCCCCGGGTTGCTTGAGCCGCAGGTCGAGGGCGGGGAGGGCGGCGAGGAGCAGCGCGAGGGTCGAGACGGCGAGGGTGAGGCCGGGGCGGCGGAGCGCGGGGCGCAGGAGCACGGGCCAGACGCGCGACTCGCGGGACCGCATCGTCAGCCGCCACAGGACGGGGATGCGGGGGCGGTCGACGCGGGGGCCGAGCTTCGCGAGGAGCGCGGGCAGGACGGTGAGGGAGGCGGCGACGGCCACGGCGACGACGGTGATCGAGCCGGTGGCGAGGGAGGTGAAGGTCGCCTCGCCGGCGAGGTAGAGGCCGGCCATCGCGACGACGACCGTGCCGCCGGACACGACGACGGTGTGCCCGGACGTCTCGGCGGCGATCTCCAGCGCGTCCGGCCGGCCGCGCCGGCGCTCCTCCCGTTCGCGCTTGAGGTAGAAGAGCGAGTAGTCGACGCCGACGGCCATGCCCATCAGCAGGATCACGTTGCCGAGCGCGCCCGTGGCGGGCAGCAGGTGGGAGACGAGGGCCGAGAGCCCGATCGCGGCGGCCACCGAGGAGAGGGCGAGGACGACCGGGACGCACGCCGCGATCAGCGCGCCGAACACCGCGAGCATGATCAGCAGGGTGAGCGGGAGGCTGATGTACTCCGCGCGCCGGAAGTCCTCGCCGAGGGTCTCGGTGAGGCCCTTGGCGGTCGAGCCGGTGCCGACCTGCTCGACGCGCAGGCCGGGGTGCGCCTTCTGCACGGCGGCGCTCTGGGCGAGGAGGGGGTCGATGCGCCGGTCGGCGGTCTCGGCGTCGCCCGTCATGGTGACGGGGACGAGCACGGCCGTCCGGTCGGGGGCGGCGACGGGCCGGCCGACCGACTCGACTTCGGGCAGGGTCCCCATGCGCCGGACGACGTCGTCCGCGGCGGCCCGCGCGGCGCGGGGGTCCAGGGAGCCGTCGAGGGCGGTGATGAGGACGTTCTCTTCGGGTTTCTCCGGGAAGTGACCGGACGCGGCGATGCGCCCGGCCCGTCCGGACTCCCCGACGCCCGACTCGGCGTCGTCGATGTCGTTGGTCCCGGCGGCGGTGCCCAGCGTCGCGCACAGGGCGACGAACAGGATCCACAGGCCGACGGCCGACCAGGGGTGGGCGGCGCTCCACCGGGCGACCCGCACCGTGGCGGGCCTCTTCGCGTCCTTCATGCATCGGACGCTAGATCCGGCGGCCCCCGGGGCGTGATGAGGCGGACCGCACGGTTTCCGCGGTGCGCCGCAGCGCCGCCCCTGCGGAAAACCTCAGGTTCCGGCGGTCTACCAGGGGCCGTAGGGGCCCTGCCGCTGGCCGCCGCGGCCGCCGTTGCGCTTCTTGAAGGGCGCGACGGCCGGACGGACGTCCGCGAGGTAGATCGCGGCGCCGAGGAACGCGGCGACCGGCAGGATGCCGAGGAGCAGCGCGACCGGGCTGGCGTTGAGCGCGGCCGGCGCGACGGCGTAGGCCATGCCGACGACCGCGCAGACGACCGTGATGATCGTCCACAGCTTCTTGCTCTGCTTGCTCGCCGCCGCGTAGGCGCTCTGCGGCACGGTGAGGGCGTCGATCAGCGCCCACGCCTCCATCGCGAAGGCGATGATCAGCAGCAGCCAGAAGAAGTAATCCAGAACGTTGAAGCCCGCCATCGGTGATCAGCGCTCCTGCTCGTCTCGGACGGCGGCTTCACGCCGCGCACACGCGTTCATCGCCACCCACACTATTCGGCCCCGACAGGAGGACGACAGGGCCCGGCCGGGGGTTCCCGGCCGGGCCCGTGCGCGTGCGCCCCCGATCCTTCGGGTCAGGAGCCGGTCTTCTTCGCGGTGGTCCTGCGCTGCGCGGTCGTCCGCTTCGGCGCGGTGCGGGGCTTCGCCTCGGTGATCTCGGCGACCTCGGCGGCCTCCCGGTGGACGACCTTGCGGCCGCGCTCGGCGAGCTCGTCGATGAACTCGGCGGCCCGGTTGCCGAACGTGGTCGCGTACGCGACGGCGGCGCCCGGCAGCTCCTTGGCGTCGACGCGCCCCTGGACCTCGCCGCGGTAGCGCTCGACGGTCTCGCGGAACTGCCCGCCGTAGCGGTACACGGTCTCGCGGACCTCGCCCTGGTACTTCTCCGCGACCTCGCGCGCCCGGGTCATCTGCTCGGGCATCTCGCGGAGCTTCTCCACCGCGAAGTCGCCGGCGCCGGCCACGGTGTAGACGGCCTTGTTGTCTCGAAGATTGCCGGCCAGCGTCATCCGACTTCTTCCTTTCCGTTCTGCTCGTGGACTGCGGGCTCGTCGTCGTCCGGTCCGGTGTCGTCCCGGACGTCGTCGAACACCCCGGTGGCTTCGTTCTCCTTCAGGAACGACGCGTAGATGTCCAGAAGGACCTGCTTCTGCCGTTCGGTGAGGAGGAGGTCGGCCCGGACGGCGGCCTGCACATCGGTGTCGGCCTCCCGGTCCTCGAGGATCCCGGCCTGCACGTACAGCGCCTCGGCGGAGATCCGCAGCCCCTTGGCGATCTGCTGCAGGATCTCGGCGCTCGGCTTGCGCAGGCCGCGCTCGATCTGGCTCAGATACGGGTTGGAGATCCCCGAGACGTCCGCGAGCTGGCGCAGCGAGATCTTCGCCCGCGTGCGCTGCTCCCGGATGTACTCCCCGATCGAGCCGACCTTCGAACTCGCCATGTCTCCACCCTGCGTCATGGTGCTTGCAATTGCAAGCAGGCTAGCTAGCACTCGGCGCGTGAGTCCGCTCACACGGTCCGTGACGGCATAGTAGACAGAACGGGACGATCCGGCTCAGACGTTCGTGGTGTACGGGTCGTGCTCGGCGAGCAGCTTGTCGAGCCGCGCCTGGTCGACGCGGCCGGCCAGCGTCTGCGTCTCCTGCCGGTCCCGGACGCACTTCGCCAGCGTGAACGTGGACGTGATCACGTAGAGCACGCCGAGGGCGAGGAACGCGCGCACCCACTCGTCTACCGGCAGGTACAGGACGCCGAGGACGACGGCGACGCCGGAGACCGCGAACGAGATCGCGGCCTGGACGAAGAACGCGGTGGAGCCCGGCGGCGCGGGCGGCGGTGTACGTGTCGTCATGCCACGAGTCTGCGGTCTGGACGCGCCCGGCACATGAGTACGTGCGCTCATGTACCACTGGGCAGAACACCCGGACGAACGCCCGGCTGAGCGCGTCCGGTCCACCGGCTGCCGAGGGGTTCTAGCTCACCTTGCCGGGCGGGACCGTCCACGTGTTGCAGACGGCGAGTCCGCCGCCCTGGAACCCGGTGACGACCCAGCCCGCGTAGTGGCGGCCGGACCCGTGGTCGCGCCGGGCGGGCGGCAGGTGGTCGTCGCCCCGCCCCCGGACGTCCTCGAGCATGGCGGCGATCTGGTGGCGGGTCATCGGCAGCGTGCCGCGCTCCGCGCCGAGGAACGCGCCCGCGAAGCACTGCGCCTGGAGCTCGATGCGCCGGCCGGCCTCCGCGCGGCCGAGCGGGTCGGCGTCCTCCATCAGCCGGTTCCCGTACAGCAGAATCCCGGCGAGGTCCTGGACGTGGTGGCCGTACTCGTGCGCGACGACCCGGGCGAACACGGCGAAGTTCGCCAGCGGTTCGTCCCCCGACGTCGCGACGACGTGGTCGACGCCGACGTACATCGTGTTGTTCGCCGGGCAGTAGAACGCGGACGAACCGGGACTCGGGTACGTCCCGCACGGGCTGCGCCCGGCGTCCCGCCAGAAGACGCGGTCGGGGACGTCGAACGTCATGCCGGCCTTCGCGAACTGGCGGCCCCACGAGGCGTCGAGGCAGTCGCTCAGGACGTCCATGAACCGGTGCATGGACGCGCCGCCGGGCTCCAGGCGCGGCAGCGCGCAGTTCACGGGGGTGAGCCCGCCGGTGGCGTACAGCCGGTTGTCGGTGGCGGTCTCCCGGCTGACCGCGGCCTCCCGGTAGGTCCCGGTGATGGCGCCGATGGGGTCGCGGTCGCCGAAGAACGAGAACCCGAGGACCGCCAGCACGACGACCGTGGCGACGCCGCCGACGACGCCCGCCGCCGTCCCGTCCGGGGTGCGGCGCGGCGGGCGGCGGGACGGGACGTGCCGGTAGGCAGGCCGACGGTACGCGGGTGCCGGTGGGGGCGTGCGACCTGCCATAAGGGAGCATCATCGCACGTTCTTGGTACACCCTTTACCGCTACGATGTGCGGCCATGTCTGCTCTTGCGGCGCTGCGCCGGGTGCGACCTGTCATGGCGGCGCTGACGGCCGCCGCCCTCCTCCCCCTGACGCCGGCGGCGCCGGCGGCCGCGGCGGACCGCGCGGCGAGCGAGCGGGTGCTCGGCGACCGGGTCGTCATGACCGTGGGCGGCGGCGTCGCCCGGGTGAAGGAGACGATCGTCTACGAGTTCGCGGGCCGGGACGGCTTCGCCCGCGAGTACGTGACGCGCGAGCACGAGAGCGCGACCCGCGACCGCGTGTACCGGATGACGAACCTGCGGGCGAGCAGCCCGGACGGCGGCCCCACGCGGGTCACCGTGAGCAGCGAGGGCACCCGGACGACCGTCGAGGTGCGCGGGCCGAAGAAGCTGACGGGCCGGCGCACGGTCGTCCTGGAGTACGAGCTGCGCGGCGCGGTCACCCGGATGGGCGGGGCGGACGAACTGTGGTGGCCGGTGGCGGGCGGGTTCGACGTCCCGGTGGAGACCGCGAGCGCGACGGTCGACGGCGGCACGATGATCCGCAACGTGAACTGCTTCGCGGGCCCGGTCGGCAGCACGGTCGGCTGCACGCAGTTCTACATGAACCACGCGCACACGCAGGGGATCTACAGCCAGGAGAAGATGCTTCCCGGCGAGTACCTGACCGTCGTCGCGGGTTTCCCGGCCGGGACGACCGGCGGGCACGCGCTCTACGAGCGGCGGCAGACGGTCGCCACCGCCTTCTCCGTCAACGCGGTGACCGCGTCGGCGCTGCTGGGGCTGCTGGTGCTGCTCGGCGGCGGCGTCGCCGCCCTGTACATGCTGCGCGGCCGGGACGCGCGGGTCGTCGGGCAGCGGGCCGCCGAGGGCGACCACGCGCCGGTGGCGGGCGCCGAGTTCGAGCCGCCGGACGGCGTCCGGCCGGGGCAGATCGGCACGCTGATCGACGAGCAGGCCGACGTGATCGACGTGACCGCGACGATCGTGGACCTCGCCGTCCGCGGCTACCTGCTGATCGAGGAGGAGGACCGGGCGGTCACCGGCCGGCTCGACTGGACGCTGCGCCGGCTCGACCGTCCGGTGGTCGACCTGCTGCCCTACGAGCGGATCCTGCTGGACGCCCTGCTCACCGCGCCGGACGGGACGGCGCGCGACGCGGTGAAGCTGTCGGAGCTCGGCGGGACGTTCGCGACGAAGCTCGGGCAGGTGCGGGCGGCGATGTACGACGACGTCGTCCGGCAGGGGTGGTTCGCGCGGCGGCCCGACACGGTGCGGTCGCGGTGGACGGTCGCGGGGCTGGCGCTGACCGTCCTCGGCATCGCCGGGACCGTCGCGCTGGCGCTGACGACGGAGTGGGCGCTCGCCGGGCTCGCGGTGATCATCGCGGGGGCGGCGCTGGCGTACGGCGGCCAGTACATGCCCGCGAAGACGGCGCGCGGCTCGACCGTCCTCGCGCACACCATCGGGTTCCGCGAGTACCTGGAGCGCGGGGAGCTGCCGGACGGCGCGGAGCTCGCCTCGCCGCAGAAGATCGCGCTGTTCTCCCGGTTCCTGCCGTACGCGGTCGTGTTCGACGTCGTCGAGCGGTGGGCCGGGACGGTCGAGCACGCGGGCGAGCGGGCCGAGGGCGCCGACAACCTCTACTGGTACGAGGGCCCGGCCGAGTGGGACCTGTCGAAGTTCGCCGAGTCCATGCGGACGTTCACCCTCGCCACCTCGGGATCCATCTCGCAGGCGCGGGGGATGTGACGCGCGTCGCGGTTGAATCCGCGCCGCCGGGTATGTGCGGGGAGGAGCCGCCGACGCAGGAGGTGACGCCCCATGCTCCCGCCGAACACCGGAGCCACGTACAGTCCCCTCCTGTTCATCGTGCCGGTCGTGGTGCTGCTGGCGGTCCTGTTCTGGATCGGGATCACGCTCGCGGCCTCCCGGATGCGGTTCCGCTCGCGGGGCCGGGAGGACGGCCTGTCGCACCGCGGCGGGCCGGTGATGGGCGGCGTCCTCCAGGGCAGCCCGTCGCAGCGGACCCGGCGCGATCGGGCGGTGACCGAGGACGAGCGCCGCGCCGCGGCCTACCGGGCCGAGCTCGAACGGCAGCGGGAGGCCGAGCTCGCCGCCGCGCGGGCCCGCGCCGAGGAGGCCCGGCTCACGGCGAAGGAGCCCGTCACGATGGCGTCGAGCGGCCGCGCGGTGATCGGCCGCGCGGCCCGCGCGCTGTCGGGCCGGACGGGCCGGGCCGCGTCCGGCGGGCCGCGCCGCCGCAGGCGGTGGCCGCGTTGAGACCGCGCACGCTCCGCTGATCCAACGCCCGCCGGGCCGCGTACGCCCCGTCACATCCCCCGGCCCGGCGGGCGTTGTTCCCTGGGTCTCCGGAAAGGTCCCGGGCGAGGGCCGTTCCCCCTGCTCGGCTGGTACCCGCAGCGGGCGCCGAGGCCGGGAGGCATGCCGGTCAGGCGCTCTGAGGGGCCGGGGGCGCCTCGCCGAGACGCCGTGAGCGTCGTCGGTAAGATGTCTGACGTCTGTCCGTTATGGGATCGTCAGGGAGATCGTGGTGGCGCTGAGTCCGGTTCCCGGCGGGTCGACCGTCGACGCCGTCCTGAACCAGTTGCAGGCGGAGGTGAGCGGCGGGGCGTGGCCGATCGGCGGCCGGATTCCCGCGGAGACCGACCTCGCCGCGCAGCTCGGGGTGAGCCGCCCGGCGGTGCGGGAGGCGATCCGGGCGCTGTCGCACGTGGGCGTGCTGGAGGTGCGGCGCGGCGACGGCACGTACGTGCGCAGCAGCGCCGACCCGCGCCCGCTGCTGCGCCGGGTGTCCCGGGCGACGGCGCGGGACGTCTTCGAGGTGCAGCTCGCCTACGACGTGCAGGCGGCACGGCTGGCGGCGCGGCGCCGGACGGACGCGGACCTGGTGCGGCTCGCGGACCTGCTGGAGGCGCGCGACACCGCGACGGAGGCCGCCGAGTTCGGTGCGGCCGACGCGCGGTTCCACCTCGGCGTCGCGGAGGCGGGCCGGAACCCGGTGCTGATCGAGGCGATGCGGTTCTTCATCCAGCACCTCGGCGAGGCGCTGCGGACGGTCCGCCTCGACCACGAGGTGCCCGAGGCGAGCCCGGAGGCGCACCGGGCGGTGCTGGACGCGGTCGCGGCGCGGGACGCCGACGCCGCGGCGCGCGCGGCGGCCGCGGTCGTCGAGCCGACGCTGGCCGCCCTCGACGGGCTGATCGCCGACGCCGCCGGCACGTCCGCGGACGACCGGTGAGCGCGGCGCGCGCGTCCCGGATCGGGGCGGTGGCGCTGATCGTCCTGGTCGCGCTGAACCTGCGGCCGGCGATCGCGGCGGTCGGGCCGGTGCTCACGGAGATCCAGGACGCGTTCGGGCTGTCGGGGACGGCGGCGGGCGCGCTCACCACGCTGCCGCTGGCGTTCTTCGGCTCCTACGGGCTGATCGCGCCGTTCCTGCGGCGCGCCCCGCGCAGCGAGACGCTGCTGGTGGCGTCGATGGCGCTGCTGGTCGTGGGGCTGGTGCTGCGCCTGCTGGACGCCCCGTTCCCGCTGTTCGCGGGGTCGCTCGTGGCGGGAATGGCGATCAGCGTCGGCAACATCGCGATGCCGGCGATCATCAAGCGCGACCATCCGGAGTCGCTGACGACGGTGACGGCGATCTACACGGTGGCGATGTCGGGCGGCGCGGCGCTGGCCGCGGGCCTGGTGGTGCCGGTGGAGAACGCGTTCGGCGCGTCGTGGCGGCTGCCGCTGGGGCTGCTGGCGATTCCGGCGGCGGCCGCGGGGCTGATCTGGCTGCCGCGCGCGCTGCGGGCGGCCCGGGCGGCCCGCGCGGCGCCGCCCGTCCCGGCGGCGCGGGGCGTCGCGGGGCTGGTGTGGCGGTCGCCGCTGTCGTGGAGCGTCACGGCGTTCATGGGCCTGCAGTCGCTGCTGGCGTACGTGACGCTGGGGTGGCTGGCGACGATCTGGCAGGACCGCGGGATGAGCGAGGCGGGCGCCGGGTACGCGCTGGCGGTGACGTCCGGGGTCCAGGCGGTGTCGTCGCTGCTGGTGCCGGTGCTGGCGCGGCGGACGCGCGACCAGCGGCCGCTCGTGCTGCTGATCGTGGTGCTGACCGCGGCGGGCTTCGCGGGCGCGACGTGGGCGCCGATCGGGACGGTCTGGGTGTGGACGGTCGTGCTGGGCGTCGGGCAGGGCATCGGGTTCCCGACGGCGCTGTCGTTCATCGGGCTGCGCTCCCACGACGCGGCGGTCGCGGCGCAGCTGTCGGGGATGGCGCAGGGCCTCGGGTACGTGCTCGCGGCGCTGGGGCCGCTCGGGGTGGGCGCGCTGCACGACGCCACCGGCGGTTGGACCGTTCCGATGCTCGGCGTGCTGGCGGCGACGGCGGCGCTGCTAGTCCCGGGGATGATCGCCGGGCGGAACCGGACGATCGGCGCCCCGGCGCCCGGGGGCGCGGCGGCGGACGCCGCTGCGGCGGCGCTCAAGTAGCCGGCCCAAAAACACCCAAAATTGACCTCAATCGCCACATACCCACCTCCCAGTCGGGCACCACACCCGGCAGGGAGGTGGAACGATGTTCGCGACCATCGCCGGCTACGCGACGCCCGGCCACATCCTGGTGTGGTTCATTCCGGTCCTCGGCACGCTGGGCCTGCTGACCTGGCTGTACCTGACGATCGCATCCTCGTCCAGGAAGATCCACCCGGAGCGCCGCAACGACCAGCACAACCACCGCGGCATGGAGCAGGGCGGCACCTACACCTACCGGCCCGGCATGTTCTCGCACAGCTACCCGCCGGAGAAGTCGACGCAGTTCGACGAGTTCCGCCGCGACAACCCGCAGCCGGGACGCGAGCCGAAGGTCCCGCCCGAGGAACGCGACCGGGAGCGGCCCGCGCCGTCTAGAACGCGCCCGGGGCCGGGCGGATGACGCCCGCGTCGCCGTCTCCGCCGCGCAGCGGCTCGGTCGCCAGCCGCTCCAGCGCGTCCGCGTCGGCGGCCTCCGGCAGGCCGCCCGCGGGCGCGCCGCCCGCGTCGCTCCCCGCGAGGGCGCGCAGCAGGGCGACGGTCACCGGCGTGCGGGCCCGCATCGCCCCGTCGTCGATCTTGACGGCGCCGGCCCGGCCGTCGCCGAGCGCGAACGCGTCCACGCCCTCCGCGCCGCACTTGACCAGCAGGCCCGGGACGGCGTCCATCAGCCGGTGCTCCTCCCGCTCCGTCCCGGACGTCCACTGCGGGTGCGTGCGCATCGCGTCCGCGACCAGGCCCTCGGGGGCGTCCGGCGCGGCCAGCACGAGCGCCCGGTAGGCGCGCGCGACGCCCAGCGTGGAGATCGCGAACAGCGGCGCCCCGCACCCGTCCACCCCGACCGCCGCGACCGGCTCGCCCGCCAGCTCCTCCACGACCTCGCGCACCGCGGCCTGCAGCGGATGCTCCGGGTCCAGGTAGGACGCCGTGGGCCAGCCGGCGGCGACGCACGTGGCGAGCATCGCGGCGTGCTTGCCGGAGCAGTTCATCCGGACCCGGGACGGCCCCGCGCACGCGCGCGCGGAGCCGGGGTCGATCGGCCACGACTCGGGGCAGCGCAGATCGTCCGCCGTCAGGCCCGCGCCCGCGAGGATCTTCTCGACGCCCTCGACGTGGAAGTCCTCCCCCGAGTGGCTCCCGGCGGCGAGCGCCAGCAGCTCCCCGTCCAGCTCCAGCCCGGACCGCAGCATCGCGACGGCCTGCAGCGGCTTGTTCGCGGAGCGCGGGAAGATCGGCTCCTCGACCGACCCGGCCCGCACCGCCTGCGTCCCGTCCACCGCGAGCCCGACCGCCGCGCCGCGATGCCGCGACTCCACGAACCCGGAACGCTCCACCTCGACCAGCACCGGATTGATCATGACCCCATCATGCCCGGTCAGCGGGCTTTGACCCGCAGCAGGGCGCGGGCGTCCGGGGCGGCCAGCGGGGGCCGCTGCGCGAGCGTCGCGGCGGCCGCCGCCCGCTCGACGAGCTGGACGTTCGCGGTCACCGGCGTCCCCTTCGCGAGGGTCAGCGTGTCCTCCATGCCGACGCGCAGGTGCCCGCCCGCCGACAGCGCCGCGAACATCACCGGCAGCGACGTCCGCCCGACACCGGTCGCCGACCAGGTGGCGCCGTCCGGGAGGGCCTCGACGGCGGCGACGAGCGTCCGCGCGTCCCCCGGCATCCCGCCGGGCACGCCCATCACGAGATCGCAGTGCACGTGACCGCCGTACGGGAGCCCGTGCTTGTCCAGGAGACGGTGCAGCGCGGCGATGTGCCCCAGGTCGAACAGCTCGAACTCGGGCACGACCTCCAGTTCCTGTGTTCGCCGGTAAAGCTCCACCATGAACGGCCAGGGGTTCATGAACACGTCGTCGCCGAAGTTGACCGTCCCGCAGGTCAGCGAGCACATGTCGGGCTCGGCGTCCAGGACGGCCAGCCGATCCTCGTACGGGTCGGTCACCGCCCCGCCCGTGGACAACTGCACGATCAGTCCCGTGCTCTCCCGCAGCGCCCGCACCGTGTCCCGCAGCCGGGACGGATCGAGCGTCGGCCGCGCGTCGTCGTCGCGGACGTGCACGTGGACGATCGCCGCCCCCGCCGCCTCGCACTCCTTGGCCGTCTGAACCAGTTCCTCAAGGGTGACGGGCAGGGCCGGGACGTCCGCCTTCGCGGACTCCGCACCCGTGGGCGCCACCGTGATGAGCGTCGTTGCTCCCATAGGCGGCAGAATGCATCGTCATGAGGGCAGTAGTCCAGCGGGTGAGCAGCGCGAGCGTGACCGTCGCCGGCCGCGTCGCCGGCGCGATCGACGGGCCGGGCCTGATGGTCCTGGTCGGCGTCACGCACGACGACGACGAGGCGAAGGCCCGGAAACTGGCCGCGAAACTGTGGGGGCTGCGCATCCTGCACGACGAGCGGTCGTGCTCGGACACCGGCGCGCCGCTGCTCGTCGTCAGCCAGTTCACCCTCTACGGCGACGCCCGCAAGGGCCGCCGCCCGAGCTGGACGGCCGCCGCGCCGGGGCCGGTCGCCGAACCGCTGGTCGACGCGGTCGTCGCCGAACTGCGGGCGCTCGGCGCGAAGGTCGAGACGGGCGAGTTCGGCGCGGACATGCGGGTCGCGCTGGTCAACGACGGCCCCGTCACGCTCGTCCTGGAAATCTGACCGGTCAGCGCAGGCCGTGGACGATCGCCGCGACGGCCACGGCCGTCCCGGCGGCCGCGAGGAGGAGCAGGGCCCGGTCGGCGACGTCGAGCCGCCCGCGCACGTCCCCCGACACCACGACGACGCCGGTGCCGTCGTGGACGTCGTGGTGCCCGCCGCCGTTCGCGGTGCGGCGGCGCCGTCCCGCGAGGCGCCGCAGCGCGGCGTTCTTCGCCCGCTGGTGCTCGGGGCCGCAGGCGAACAGGCGTCCCCGGGCGCGCTCGGCGCACGCGTACCCCTGCGGGGTCAGCACCCGGCACAGCGTCGGGACGAGCGCGAACTGGTACAGGCACCAGGCGAGCAGGCCCACGACCGCCACCCGCCACGATCCCAGCCACAGGGCGGCGGCGGGGAACGCGGCGAACCCCGCCCACCACACCGGCGCGGGCTCCCTGCGCGGGCGGCGCCGCGAGCCGCCCTTCCGGGCGGACGGCGGCCGGGGCTCGGAGGGACGCTCACCACCGGAGTTCGCGACCATCGGCAGGAACCACCTTTCACCGGGGCCGGCCGGTCAGATTCATGCAAGACCGACGATATGGCGAACCGGCCCGGCGCGTTAGCCCCCGGGCGCCCGTGATCGGCGCCCGTGATCGGCGCCCGCGATCGGCGCCCGTCCCGGGGTCAGCCGCGGGCGGCGGGACGGCGGCGCAGGTCGATCTGCGCGTTCGCCCCCGTGTCCGGCGAGACGACGACCTCCTGCGCGGCGGCGACCCCGCCCGCGAGCAGCTCCGCGTCCACCGGGACGTTCCGCTTCACGGTCGCGAGCGCGATCGGCCCCAGCTCGTGGTGCCGCGCCGCCGACCCCACGAACCCGACCTGGCGGCCGCCCGGGATCTCGACCGGGTCGCCGTGCGCCGGGAGCCGGTCCACGCTGCCGTCCAGGTGCAGGAACACCAGGCGGCGCGGCGGACGCCCCAGGTTGTGGACGCGCGCGACCGTCTCCTGCCCCCGGTAGCAGCCCTTCTCCAGGTGGACGGCCGTCTCGACGAGCCCCGCCTCGTGCGGGATCGTCCGGTGGTCGGTGTCGAGCCCGAACCGGGGCCGGTGCTCGGCGATCCGCAGCGCCTCGTACGCCCAGATGCCCGCGGGCCGCAGGTCCGCGGGGAAGCCGCCGGCGCGGGGGACGATGCGCGTCGTCGTCCCGGCGGCGTCCGGCCAGGACGGGACGTCCGTGGACGGCGCGTCCCCGGGCGGGCCGGTGACGACCATGTACTCGCCGGTCACGTCGGCGACCTCGACGCGCAGCATGAACCGCATCCGGTCGAGGAACTCCACGAGGGACGGCGCAGTGCCCGGCTCGACGTGCGCCCAGACGGCCTCGCCGTCGTCCACGAGGAACAGGTGGTGCTCGACGTGCCCGTTCGGGCTGAGCAGCAGCGCCTCGGTCGGCTCGTGCGGCTTCAACGCGTCGAGATGCTGGCTGAGCAGGCTGTGCAGCCAGGCCAGCCGGTCGGGCCCGGAGACCCGCACCACGCCCCGGTTGCTCCGGTCGGCGAACGCGGCGCCCGCCGCAAGCGCGCGTTGTTCCTGCGCGGGCTCCCCGTAGTGCGCGGCGACGCCCTCGTCGGGCGGATCGGCGGCGACGGCTCCGGGCGACTGCAGCAGCGGGCTCTCCATGAACCCCACACTATGCGGCGGTCAGCCGCCCCGGCACTCCTTGCAGCGCCCGTAGACGGTGAGGTGGTGCACGTCCGTCTCGAAGCCCTGGTCGCGCTCCAGCAGCGCCGCGAGCCCCTCCGCCACCGCCGGGTCGACGTCCTCGACGTTGTGGCAGCCCCGGCAGACGAGGTGGATGTGCTCGGCCTCCGCCGCCAGGTGGTAGTTCGGCGGCCCGTGCCCCAGGTGCGCGTGCTTGACGAGCCCGAGTTCCTCCAGCAGCTCCAGCGTCCGGTACACCGTCGAGATGTTCACGCCGCGCGCGGTGCGCTGCACCTCCGTGCAGATCTCCTCGGGCGTCCCGTGCTCCAGGTTGGTGACCGCTTCGAGCACGAGCTGGCGCTGCGGGGTGACCCGGTACCCCTTCGCCCGCAGCTCCTGCTGCCACGAGTCAGCCATACCGCGCTCCATCGTGCGCTCCGTGCCGCGCTCCGCCATGACCCGAGTGTATGCGGGTTGGCGGCGCCGAGAATTCGTTTGCTCCGCGCCGGATCCGTCGCATACGTTCGAGGCACGCGTGAAAGGAGGTGGTCCAAGCAATGGTTTGCAGTGGGACTCGCGAGGTGACTGTCCGCTAGTCGCCGTTCCGCCTCGGCGCCGCCGCCCCCGGCGGCGGCAACCGGTCGCGACGGTGACCGGCGAATACCAGGCAGTTACCCGGTCCCCGGACCGATGGACCAGTCCCGTCCATCACCCGCACCATGCGGGAAGGTCCGGGGATCGTTCCATTTCCGGCCCCGGTCAGGTGGCCGGGCGCGTCAGCCGACCTTCTTGAGCTGCGCGGACACGTGCGCCTGGAGCTTCTGCCCGACGGCCGCCATGTCGTACGCCCAGCCCAGGTCCTCGCCGATCAGCCCGTACAGCCGGTGCCCGGCCGTGACCTCCTTGGCCGACTCGGTGCGCGCGACGACGTCGGTCTGCAGCTCCACCCGGCTGAACGCGACGTTCCCGACGTAGATCTCGACGATGCCCGTCGGGTGCGCCAGCGTCACCTCGACCTGGTGGTCGGGCAGCGGCCGCCAGTAGCCGGTCTCCGTCGCCAGCGGACGCCCCAGCGACCCGTCCTTCTCGATCATCCACGTCCGGCTCGTGTAGATCAGGAAGGGCTTGCCGTTGTGGGCGAAGGACATCTCCTGGCCGAAGTTGAACTCCTCGATCGTCGGGTAGCCTCCGACGCCGGCCCCCTCCCAGGTGCCGAGGAGGAACTTCAGCGGCTCAAGGTCGGGGTGCAGCTCAGGCTCCATGGGAACCGAGCGTAGCGCGCTAGCGCAGCCGCCCGAGACGCACCACGAGCAGGACGGCGACGACCGCCACCAGCCCCAGCGCGCCGACCATAACACTCGCGTTCACAACGCCGCCCACGGCACCTCCCGTACCCGACCTGCCGTACCCGGCCTGCCGTACCCGGCCTCCCGCACCCGGCCTCCCGCGACCCGCCGGTCGGACGACTATACGGCCCGGCGAGGCCGTCTCGCGGACGCCGCGCTCTATAGAGTGCGTCCATGGCACGACCTCTGGTGATCAAGGTGACGGCGGGGGCGGACGCCCCCGAACGCTGCAACCAGGCGTTCACGGTCGCGGCGGCCGCCGCGGCGAGCGGCGTCCCGGTGTCGCTCTGGCTGACCGGGGAGTCCGCGTGGTTCGCGCTGCCCGGCCGGGCCGCCGAGTTCCGGCTGCCGCACGCGACGCCGCTCGACGACCTGCTGGCCGTCGTCCTGTCTGCGGGGCGGGTGACGCTCTGCACCCAGTGCGCCGCCCGCCGCGACATCGGACCGGACGACGTCCTGCCCGGCGTCCGCATCGCCGGGGCGCCCACGTTCGTCGAGGAGATCACCGCGGAGGACGTCCAGGCCATCGTGTACTGACGCCGCCGCCCCGGTTGATCGGCTCCGAAACGGATATGAGAGAGCCGACGCCCCGAACACAGGAGATCCGTCGGCATGCTGGACATCCCCACATGGGCCTGGCTCGCGACGATCGCGTTGATCGTCGGGCTGTTCGTGCTCGACTTCGTGGCCGCGGTGCGCAAGCCGCACGCCGTCCACATCCGCGAGGCGACCTTCTGGTCGGTGTTCTACATCGCCGTCGCGCTCCTGTTCGGCCTCGCCGTGTGGATGCTCGTCGGGCACACCGCCGGAACCGAGTACTTCGCCGGCTACATCGTCGAGAAGAGCCTGTCGGTCGACAACCTCTTCGTCTTCGTCATCATCATGGCGAAGTTCGGCGTGCCGGACATGTACCAGCAGAGGGTGCTGCTGTTCGGCATCGCGGCGGCGCTCGTCCTGCGCGCGATCCTCATCGCCGTCGGCGCCGCGTTCATCAACCTGTTCTCGTTCACGTTCCTGATCTTCGGGCTGATCCTGATCTGGACGGCCGTCCAGCTCGTCCGGCACCGCAACGAGGAGCCCGACGTCGAGGACTCCTTCGTCGTCCGCCGGGCCCGCAAGATCATGCCGATGACCGCCGACTTCCACGGCGGCCGGATGTTCGCGCACGAGAACGGGCAGCGCGTGATGACGCCGCTGCTGCTGGTGTTCGTCGCGGTCGGCAGCACCGACCTGCTGTTCGCCCTCGACTCGATCCCGGCGGTGTACGGCGTCACGAAGTCCGCGTTCATCGTCTTCTCCGCGAACGCGTTCGCGCTCCTCGGCCTCCGCGCCCTGTACTTCCTCATCGAGGGCCTCCTGGAACGGCTCGTCTACCTGTCCATCGGCCTGTCGGCGATCCTCGCGTTCATCGGCGTGAAGCTGATCCTGCAGTTCCTGCACGAGGACGTGTCGCACTCGATCCCGCACATCGCGACGCCGGTGTCCCTCGGCGTGATCCTCGTCGTCCTCGTCGTCACGACCGTCGCCAGCCTCGTCCGCGTCAAGGGGCACCCGGAGGAGAAGGCCAAGCCGGGCGCCATCCGCAAGCCCCGCAAGCACGAGGAGGAGACCTCCGAGACGCGGTCCTGACCGGACCCGCGCCCGGTCAGCGGAACGCGGCCGACGAGTTCCGGTCGGTGACGCGGTTACCGAAGGAGATCTGCGGCCACAGGCCCGCGAGCTCCTGCCGGGACCGCTCCGACCAGGCCCGCGCCTCGTCCGACCGCGTCTTGTAGAAGTTCACCGCGTGGCCGCCGGTGTGGACCCGCAGCAGCGCGAAGCCGCCCGGGTACTCCTTCACGGCGCCGACCTCCTGGTGGACGACCCGCGGCGCGAGCGGGAACACCGACCGGTGGTTGCGGTGCGTGTGCCCGGCGTGGTGCAGGAAGACGCCGGGCGCCCGGTTGTACGCGGCGAGGATCCGCAGCGACTGGACGGGGTCGAGCGACCGTCCCCCCGTGACGGCGAGCGGCGAATGCTCCTCGAACAGCGGATGGTGGCCGACGACGAGCGTGGGACGGTCCGGATCCGCGCGGAGCTCGGCCTCCAGCCAGGCGAGCTGCGCGGCCGACAGGCCGCCCGCGTCACCGCCGTCGCCCGGCTTGTCGTAGGTGTCGAGCGCGATGACGCGCAGGCCCGGCAGCTCGCGGGCGAAGTACGTGCGGCCGTCCGGGAAGAAGGCGTCCTTGAAGTGGTCGGTCTCGTGCGGGCGGTCGTGGTTGCCCCGGGTGACGAGGTAGTCGCGGCCGTACGCGCCGAACCCGTCCAAGAGCGACTTCACGCGGCGGACGTCCGCGCGTCCCGCCTCGGCGGTCAGGTCGCCGTTCGCGATGATCAGCGACGCGCCGCGGGCGCGGGCGTCCGCGACGAGGGCCCGCGCCATCGCCTCCGGGTAGGGCGGGCCGCCGGGGACCTGCTCGATCCCCTTGATCCACGGCAGGCCGCCGACGAGGCCCGCGACGGTCTCGCCGACGTGCAGGTCGTTGCACAGCGCGATGGTGGCCACGTGGCGCCCCGGCGGCGGGGCGGGGGTGGTGAACGCGAAGACGTCCCCGTGCGGCGTCCCGGCGGCCCGCCCCGCCGCGAGCCAGGTCGGTTCGGCGTCCCGCCCGGACGACCGCGCCCGGTAGTAGTACGTGCGGTTCGGCTCCAGCCCGGTGAGCTCCACGTAGTGGTACGGGGTGCCGGACGGCCCGTGCGCCGTCCGGGTGAGCCGCGCCGGGTGCGTGCCGTACCGCACCTCGGCGTCGGACGGGGCGGGGCGCATGCGCCCGAGCCCGTCGTCCGTCCCGGCCTCGCCCGTGTACCAGGTGAGGACGGCCGTGGACTCGGTGACGGTGACGAGTTCGAGGTTCACCGGACGGACCGCGGCGGCGGAGGCGCGCGTGCTGCGGGCGAGCACGGCGGCCCCGGCCGCCGCGGCCGTCCCGAGGACGAGGGAACGGCGCGCGGCATCGACCATGACCGCCACGGTCACAGGACCCGGCGCGGCGCGCCAGGCCCAATGATCGTTCGCCGCCCCGGATTCACCTCCGCGCGGCGTCCGGTTCGCCCGGATGAACGCCCGGGAGCGCGGTCAGGCGCCGGCGTTCATGACGGCGTTCAGCCGCTCCTCGCGCAGGCGGCCCGCCCACGAGTCGTCCAGCGGCTGCAGCTCCCGGCCGACCGCCCAGGTGAGCAGCAGGTCGGCGAGGCCGGGGTTGCGGACGAGCGCCGGACCGTGCATGTACGTGCCGAGGACCCGCCCGGTGTAGGCGCCCTCGTAGCCGTCGCCGTTGCCGATGCCGTGCACGACCTGCGCGAACGGCCGGGCGTTCGGGCCGAGCCGGGTGACGCCCTGGTGGTTCTCGAACCCGGTGATGCGCGGGACGTTCAGCTCCGCCGCGACGTCCCCGACGATCTCGCCGACGGCCCGCTGCTCGCCGCGTCCCGACGTGATGTCGAGCAGGCCGAGGCCGGGCAGTTGCTGCCCCTCGTCGCCGCCGAACTCGCGGCCGAGGATCTGGTAGCCGGCGCACACGCCGAACACCACGGCGCCCGACTGGACGGCGCGGGCGAGGCCGCCGTCGTTGCCGAGCCGCTGCGCCGCGAGGATCTGCGGCCGGTCCTCGCCGCCGCCGAGCAGGTAGATGTCGCCGTCGGCGGGGACGGGCTCGTCCGAGCGCAGGCTGACGGTCTCGGTCGGGATCCCGCGCAGCGCCGCGCGGCGCTCCAGGACGATCGTGTTGCCCTGGTCGCCGTAGGTGCTGAGCAGGTCCGGGTAGATCCAGACGATCTTGATGCGGTCAGACGACACGGCCGTACCTCGTTCGGATGCTCTGGAAGGCGGTGTAGTTGGCGATCACGTCGAGGTGCCCGGGCGGCACCGCCATGACCGCCTGGTCGATGTCGTCGACGACGGTGAACGACACGTCGGCGGCCTCCAGCCGCGCCGCGAGGTCGATGCGCCGCTCGCCCGTCACCCACACGGGACGCCCGCGCAGGATGCGGTAGTCGACGTCCCACAGCCAGGACGTGTCGCGCCCGTCCGGGCCCTGCGCGTTGATCGACAGCGCGACCGGGCCGGGCGGCGGCTGCAGGACGTCGAACGCC
The DNA here is from genome assembly GCF_042675525.1 of Actinomadura sediminis. Lineage (NCBI taxonomy): Bacteria > Bacillati > Actinomycetota > Actinomycetes > Streptosporangiales > Thermomonosporaceae > Actinomadura > Actinomadura sediminis. Next base: position 56,213 of record NZ_JBHTJA010000016.1, on the reverse strand, counting down.
TCCAGCCAGCCCGCGGGGTTCTTCGACAGCAGCAGCCGGATGCTGCGGCCCTCGTGCTCGACCGTCGTGTACCGGCCCGCGACCGACGTGACCTGCGACAGCAGCGGCAGCGCCTGGTCGGGCGGGACGCCGAACTGCGCGACGACCGCGAGCGCGATGAGGGCGTTCGACCGGTTCGCCCGCCCCGGCAGCGACAGGCCCGTCAGGGAGTACACGCGCCCGTCCGGGGCCGTGATGGTGTCGCCCTTGAGCGCCCAGTCGGGGCGGGGGCGGCGGAAGTGGCACTGGCGGCAGGCCCAGTCGCTGTCCTCGTCGGTGTCCTGCCGGTCGAGGGGGCCGCCGCACTCGGGGCAGCACCACGAGTCCTCGCGCCAGTGCTGGCCGGCCGCGACCCACGTCACCGACTTCGCCCCGGACGCGCCCCAGGTGACCAGCGGGTCGTCGCAGTTGGCGATGACGTGGCTCTGCGGGGCCGCCTCCAGCGCCTTGCGCCACTTGCCCGCCAGCAGCCAGATCTCCGCGGCACGGTCCATCTGGTCGCGGCTCAGGTTCATCAGCGCGACGACGTTCGCCCCGGTCTCCCGCAGGACCATCGGGACGTACTTCTCGTCGCACTCCAGCACGCCGTACCGGGCGGTCGGCGAGGAGGCGAGCGCGGACACGTGCCCGGTGGGCATGTTCGCGCCGAACGCGTTGGTCGCGACCTCCCCCAGCGGCGTCATCGCCGAGGTGATCAGCCGGGTCGTCGTCGTCTTGCCGTTGGTCGCGCTGACGAGGACGAGTTTGCGGTCCCGGGCGAGCCTGGTCAGCAGCTCGGGGTCGAGCCGGAGGCCGATCCGCCCTCCGATCACCGAGCCGTCCCCTCGGCCCGCGAGCCGGGACATCTTCGCGGCCGTGCGGCCGAGCGCGACGGCCAGCTGCGAACGCAGCGGAAGATCGCTCATTGACTCCGTCTTCTCTGGATGCGCCGGGGAAAACCGCTTCCGAGCCTAGCCGCTGCACGTACCGCTCGCGGCGCGACCGTCCCGCTTCGCCCGGGGACGCGCGCCGGGCTCGGAGCGGCGGTGTGATCAGCATCATAACTTTCCACGTAAACCGGCTCCGGCAATCTTGACCAAGAGCGAGATCTCGTGATTCGGTGCGAGCCCCGACGTCGGTGAGCCAGATTCCCAACCACACGCCCCGATGGGACCTCACCCACTACTTTTGTCGGGTGCCCTGCGCTTTGCGGGGGAAGCGGTGCCCGCCCGGTCCGGCGGGCCGGGATCGCAGACGTGGGCGAAGCGGCGATAAGGCGAGGTCTGAGCGATGCAGTGTCCGACGTGCGGCTCCCACACGCCCGGGACGCTCGGCAGGTGTTCGAACTGCGGCGGGCCGGTCGACGTGTACGCGCCCGGCGCACCGCCGCTCGCGGCGCCGGTCGCCGACGCCCCCGCGGACGTCCTCGGCGAGAGCACGATGACGGTCCCGCCGCCCGGCCCGTCCTGGACGCCGTCCGCGCCCGCGCCGTCGAGCCCGGCGTCCGGCCCCGCGCCGTCCGGGTTCCCGGGGCTGCCGGACGCCGGGAGCGGGTTCGGCGGGGCCGCGGCCGGTGCGGCGGGCGCGGACGCCACGATCCGCGACATCCCGAACGCCTCGGACCGGCGCGTGGACACGTCGGGCGGGGACGGGCCCGCGGAGGCCACCGGGGAGTCGACGGCGCCCTGGGCGTTCGACCCCGACGACGACGACGAGGACGAGGTCGAGATCCCGGGGCTCGGCGGGCCCGCGCGGCCCGCGCCTCCCGCGGTGGCGGCGGTGCCGCCGTCGAACCCGTTCGGGCTCGCGGACGCGCCGCCCCCCACCGAGTCGATCGTCCCGGACTCCTGGTTCGCGCAGCCGCGCAGGCCGCAGGAGCCCGAGGCGGCCACGCAGGCGTGGACGCCGCAGGCGGCGCCGGGCGCGGGCGCGCTCGACCGCACGATGATGGACCCGGGAGGCGGGCCCGCGCCGATGGGCGCCCCGCACGGGCCGATGGGGGCGGCGGGGCCGCCGCACGGGCCGATGGGTCCCGGCGGGCCGCCGCCGCACGGGCCCGGCGCGCCGATGGGCCCGCCGGGGCAGGGCGGGCTCCCGGCCGGGTACGGCGGCACGGAGCGCGGCGGCACGGCGCCCAACAAGGTGCTCATCGCGGTCGTGTCGGCGCTGGTGACGGTCGCGGTGGCGACCGTGGCGCTGGTGGCGTGGCCGTCGGGCGACGACAAGAAGCCCGCGGGGAACACCGCGCAGCCGGACACGACGCCGTCCAGCACCCCGGTGGCGCAGAAGGACCCGGTCTCCGCCGCGACGAGGGAGCAGGCGGCGGTCATGAACGAGGTGCTGAACGCGAGCACCAACACCCGCGCGGTGCTGGGCGCGGCGCTCACCCGGGCCGGGAAGTGCAAGACGCTGCCGCAGGCGATCCAGGGCTTCGAGACGGTGGCGCAGCGGCGGCAGAACCAGCTCAAGCGCACCCGGGAGATGAAGCTCGACCAGGTCCCGAACGGCGAGCAGCTGCGGACGTCCCTGTCGCAGGCGCTGCAGGCGTCGCTGGACGTCGACCAGAAGTACCTGCACTGGGCGCGGCAGGTCCAGCCGAAGTGCAAGGGCAAGGGGAAGCCGAAGCCGAGCGCGGCGCAGGTTCCGGGGACGGCGGCGGACAACCGGCGCGCGACGACGGCGAAGCAGCGGTTCGTCCAGTTGTGGAACCCGGTCGCGCAGAAGACGGGCCTGCCGGAGCGCGACTGGCGACGCGTGTAGCCGTCCGGTAACGGGACACGGGCAACCGCGCGCTGGGCAGGACGATCCGGCGCGCCGCGCAGTATCTTGTCACCGTCGGGGGACCTGCTGCTGTAAGGGGTTTCTATGCGGTGCCCGGCTTGTGGAAGCGACACGTCACCGACCTCGCCTCAGTGCCTCTGGTGCCGCGCCCCGCTGGCGGGCGCGGGCACCGGGGACGAGACGGTCCGCGACCCGCGGGCGGATCCGCCGACGATTCCCGTGCCCGATCCGCCGGACCCGGTGGGGGTCCCGTGGCCTTCGCCGCCGCAGGACCGCACGACGCCGGTGCCGCCGTCGGCGCCGGGCGAGACGTCGATCCCGCTGTCGCCGGAGCCGTGGGCGGAGCCGGCGATCTGGCGGCCGCCCGCGCCGCCGAAGCGCGGCCGCGGGCCGCTCGTGCTGGTCGTGGCGGGCGGGGTGGCGCTGGCGCTCGTCGCGTTCGGGATCGTGTTCTGGCCGAGCGGGTCCGAGCCCGCGTCGGGGAACGGCCTGTCGTCGGCGGAGTCGTCCACGGCCGGCGAGGGCGGGGCAGGCGAGGGCGCGGGCGGGGGCGGGACGGCCGGGCCGGGCGCGGGGGCGACCGAGCCGGAGCCGCAGTCGGACGCCGCGTTCCGTGAGCAGGCCGGCGCGGTGGACGGCGTCCTCGCGGACATGAGCGGCACCCGCGCCGACCTCGGTTCGGTCGTCATCGACGAGGACTGCAGCGTCTCGGGGATCCAGCGGGTGCTGGCGAGCCGGCGTTCGCAGCTCGCGCGGGCCCGCGCGCTGGACGTCGGCGCCCTCGACGGCGGCGCCGAGCTGAAGGACGCGCTGGTGCGCGCGCTCGAGGCGTCGGTGGAGTCGAACGAGCGGTACGCGGCGGTGGCGCCCGGCTGCCCGTCGCCCGCCGAGGTGTCGGACGTGAACCAGCGCGCGACGGACGCGAAGAACGAGTTCGCCGGCCACTGGGCGCCGATCGCGCGGGAGGCGGGGCTGCCGGCCCGGTCGGGCGACGACATCTGACCCCGGGCGTTCGCCGTCAGCCGTCCGCCCGGTCGTCGCCGGGGGCGGCGAAGGGGAGTCCGGCGGACGGGTCGGCGAACGGCAGGACGAACCGGTCGGGCCAGCTCAGCACCGGTTCGAGCCACGCGGTGACGTCCATCGTGTCCGCGACGTGCTCGATCTGCTCGTCCTCCTCGAACCCGATGGTGACGTCGGCGAGGTCCCGGTAGAAGGCCGCGTGGTCGTCGTCCCCGTAGAGCGCGGTGAGCGCCAGGGGGCGGTTGCGTTCGAGCTCCATCGACAGCGGGTGGCGGCGGAGCGCGCGCAGCCGGTGCCCGAGTCTCGCGTCCGGCTGCTGCTTGAGCCCGGGGAGCTGGTAGTCGAGGGGCGGGGCGGGCGCGTGCTTGTCGGGCGCGTCGGCCCCGTACGGGAACAGCCGGTCGAGTTCGTGCAGCCACCGCACCTGCGGGATCACCCAGTTCGGGCCCGCGGCGGCGCGGCCCGGGGCGTCCCGGCCGTCCAGGAGGCGGCGGGCGACGCCGGCGACGGCGCCGGTCAGGTCGGCGGGCGGGAACGCGGTGCGCAGCGCCCACGAGCGGCGGGTGACGGCGCGTTCGAGGACGGTCGCGAGCGCGCAGTCGCGCAGCCGCGGCGCCAGCCGGGCCCACGCGCGGCGCAGGTCGGGCGGGACGGCCGGCAGCGGGCGCCCGGCGACGTGCGCGAGGACGAGCACGTCCGCCCACAGCCGCAGCCACGCCCAGTCGGGGTGCCCGGCGACGAGGTCGGCCTCGCGGAGCTCGTAGAGGGTGCAGGCGCGTCCCGAGCGGCACTCGCAGCCGCACGCGGCCGAGCGGCGCCCGTCCACGGGCGGGGGCGGTCCGGCGAGCTCGGCCTCGCGGCCCTCGCCGAGCGGGACGCGGACGCGCAGCGGCCGGTCCATCCCGTCGGCGAACACCGCCGCGACGCCCGGCCGCAGCGACACGACCTCCCGGGACTGGTCGGCGTCGAGGTTCATCGCGGCGCCGACCTGGTGCCGGTCGTCGTGCGCGGGCAGCCGGTGCACGACCTTCAGCGCGGTGTTCTTGATGACGTCGGGGACGAGCTTGGTCGGGATCTGCTCGGCGACGATGATGCCCTCGCCGTACGCGCGGATCTCCGCGAGCATCCCGGCGAACAGCTCGACGGCGTGCGACGACCCGCGTTCGGGGCCGCGGTTGCGCAGCAGCCGGTGCGCCTCCTCGATGACGATGACGTGCCGCAGCGCGGAGCGCCGGTCGGGGCCGCGGCGCCGCTCCCGCATCCGCAGGTGCTCCACGATGCGGATGATGAGGGTGCCCATGAGGAACGCCTTGTCCTCGTCGTTCGCGACGTCCTCGATGGCGAGCACGATGTTGTCGCGGAGCATCCCGCCGATGTCGGCCGGGTGCCCGCCCTCGAAGAACCGTCCGGCCGAGCCGATCCGGAGGGACCGCAGGCGGACGTCCACGAACCCCTGGACGTCCGCCATGAGCTCGCGGCCGTATCCGACGTCCTGGATGACCTGGAGCGCGGCGTTCTGCAGTTGCTCGAGGGTCGGGACGGCCGGTTCGATGAGCGAGCCGGGGACGCCCGCGCCCGTCACGACGTCCCACCCGTTCGCCTCGTACACCCGCTGCAACGCCTGCGCCATGATCTGCGGGAACGGCTCCTCGGCGTCGAAGGCGGCTTGGAACAGGGCCCGCACCATGTCGATGTGGGCCTGCACCGGGTAGCCGGGTTCGGGCGCGAGCGGGTTCACCGACAGCGGCACCGAGCCCGGGTCGGACGGGTTGACGACGGTGACGGGCCCGCCGAGGTCGGCGATCCGCCCGGCCATCGCCGCGTACTCCGATTTCGCCGGTTCGATCGCGAGCCACGGGACGCCCGCGCGGGTGAGCTGCTCCAGCAGGTGCCGGACGGTCTGCGACTTCCCCGCGCCGGTCGCGCCGGTGACGAACACGTGCCGGTTGACGGTCGAGCGCGGGACCGTGAACCGGCCGACCTCCCGGTCCCGCCCGTCGAGGATGGCGCCGAGCTCGATGGTCCCCGGGCCGTCCGGGCCGGTCTCGGCGGCCGTCTCGGACGTGACGTCGAAGTATCCGGCGTCCAGCACGCGCAGGCCCGGGACCTCGCGGTTCGGCAGCCCGGCGAGCGCCGCGAGCGCCCCGGCGGTCGCGACGAACGGGAACCGCTGGTCCGACTCCGCCGCCGCCCGGACGGGCGCGGGCGCGGCGCCCGGCCGCAGCATCTCCGCGAACGTCCCGCTGCCGTGCCCGGACCGCAGCCGGTACGGGTGGTGGCCCAGCTCCATCGACCCGACGAGCACCGGGGCGATCTGCCCCAGTTCGTCCTGGTCGCCGGCGCCCGCGAGGACCCGCACCTGCCAGAGCCCCGCCTCCCGGAACGCGTCCAGCTCCGCGAGCCGCCGATCGGTCCGGCCGACGGCGAGCCGCGCCTGCTCGTCCTCGCCGCGCCGCAGCATCCGCAGTTCGTGGTGCAGCTCGCGCATCTCCGCGTCGAGCAGCCGCTCGTCGCACGGCTCGGCCACCACGAACCAGCCGAACGGCCGCTCCATCAGCGTGACCAGCGTCGACTCGAACAGCCCCGCGCCCGGACGGTCGAGGACCGGCGGCGCCGGCGCCGCCTGCGGCGCGAGACGTCCGGGACAGCGCGTCCACGCCATCCGCTCCGCGCGGCGCAGCCAGCCGTCCCCGATCGGGACGCCCCGCGCGCCGCTCGGGAACAGCGGTCCCGTGCCGGACGGCGCCCCGATCGGGCCCGCGTTCGTGATCAGCTCCAGCGGCGCGCCGCCGCCCGGCGACAGCCAGCCGACGACGAACGGCCGCCCCGCGCGGGCCGCCGACAGCGCCGCGGGCAGCACGCTCACGAAGTCCCGCTCGGCGGACGCCGCCCCCTCGGGCGCCGGGATCGCCTCGATCCGGTACCAGGGGCCGGGCAGGTCGAGCGGCTCGGCACGGGACGCGGCGCGCTCCCCCGTGCCGGTCCCGAACGCGCCGCCCGCGCGCGTCCCGTGCCCGGCGGCGTCGCCCGCCTCCGGCGGCGCCTGCGGGAACGGGCGGTAGGGCGGCGGGCCCTGCGGCGGCCGGCGCGGCGGGGGCATCGGGCCTTGCGGCGGCATCACGGCGGCATCCCGGGGTCAGGGGGCGGCCGGCGGATCGGCGGCGTGCTTGCCGTTCGGCCGGAGGATCGGGACGAGCCGGCCCGGCCGGCGCGGCGGCGCGTGCCGGGGGCGCGGGACGGACGGCTCGTCCGCCGGGGCGGGCGCGGGCGGCGGCCCCTCCGGCTCGGCGGTCTCGGCGCGCGCGAGGCTCTCCTGCTCGCGCAGGTACTCCTCGAACTCCATCGAGTGCGCGGTCGGCAGCGTGATGATGCCCGGGTTCGCGTCGACGAGCATGATCCGGCGCCCGGTCGCGCCCGCGTGGGTGAACACCATCGCGGTCGGCGGCAGCTCCTGGAGCTGCGGCGGCCCCACCAGCAGCTCCCGGAACCGCTGCTTGGCGTCCTCCCGCACCGCCGCGACCGTCCGGCCCCACGCCGTCGCAGAGCTGATCCCCTCGACGAGCGCCGAGTCGTCCGCCGCCGGGGCGGGCAGCGGCGACCACACCGGGTCCGTCAGCCCGTCCCCGGACGGGCGCGCGTACGCGACCGTGCTCGCGTACGTCTCGCCCGCGACGTCGAACAGCGTCTCCCCCGCCGACTCGGTGATCTCCGCGACGATGAGCGGCTTGTCGGCCCCGATGTGCTCGGCCGCGACCCGCGCGTCCTCCGGGTTGCCCAGCCGCATGAACCCGACGGCCGCGTGCCCGCGCCGCCCCAGCCGCTCCCGCACGTGCCGCGGGATCGACCGGTACATCAGCACGAGCCCCGTCCCGGTGGCCTCGCACGCGTCGATGAGCCGGTCGAGGACGTCCCCCCGGAGCTTCTCCGCGCCGCACAGGAACAGCGTGTGGTCCCACCGCCCGCCCGGCGGCGACTCCCGCACCCGGTGCGTCAGCGCGGTCGTCACGTACGTCCCGAGCACCCGGTTCGTCAGGACGCCCGCGCGCCGGTCCATCGACACGACGTGCAGCCGCGACGGCGGCAGCGCCACCGGCTCCGCCGCGAGCCGCTCCAGCTTCCGCAGCTGCGCCTCCAGCGCCCACGCGCGCCGCACGACGATCCGGTCCGTCGCGTCCCGCCCGAACAGCGTCGCGATCCGTTCGAGCTGCTCCTCGGTCAGCAGCCCCTTGCGCAGGTCGTCGCGCGGGTCCCCGACCTGCGCCAGCACCCGAAGCGCCGCCGTGATGCACGGGATCGTCGTGTCCGCGCCGAGCACCTCGATGAGCCGCTCCAGGATCGAGTTGTCGAACGACAGGTCCCGCGTCCCGTCCTGCTCCTCCCCGGCGCCGACCACCAGCGACAGGACGTCCGCCAGCGCCTCGGGGCCGAGCCCCCGCGTCACGTCCAGCCTCGGCAGGTCGTTCGGCAGCACCCACACCAGCGGGTCGTCGCCCCGGTCCGCCGCCAGCCGCAGCAGGTCGTGCGCGACCGCGCCCTCCGACAGGTCGATCACCGTGAGCCGCGCACCGACCGCGAGCCGCGCCGCGCCCATCGTCGTCACGGCCGCCGACCACCCCGCGAGCGTCCCGCCCACCACGTCGACCCGGTCGACCCCGGGCGGCACCGCCACCGGGTACCACTCGCGCTGCGCCTCGTACTCCGCGCGGCGCCGCTCCCACTCCCGCACCGCCTCCGCGTGCGCCCGCCGCGCCGCCGCGCACCGCTTCTCCCGCGCGGCCCGCTCCCGCTCGTCCAGGTCACGCCACCGCGCGAGCCGGTCCCGCACCGCGCGCTCGTCCCGCCACAGCGCCCCGCCCGTGATCGCGAGGACGACCGCGCACGCCACGAGCCCGACGCCCGCGAACAACCACGGGATCATCCCGGCGACGCCGCACACGAGGAACAGGCCCACGCCGACGAGCGTCCCGGTCACGGCGATGCGGAGCGGCCGGGCGGCCATGTGCTCGCCCGGCTGCCGGACCGGCGGCCGCGCCGCGGGCCGCTCCGGCTCGGCCGGGGGCTCGGGAGGCGGGCCCGGATCGGGGTGCACCTGCGCGTAACGCCAGCCCACGTAGACGCGGTCTGCTTGCGTGAGCCGCGCCGCCGCGGACCCGCTCGCCATGTCCGTCACGTCGAGTAGACCCCTGGAGTCGCGGTACGGGGGGAACGCCTGGGGATGGTCGGGTCGCCTTCCTGCCTTTTCTACACATCCACAGGGTAAAGAGCCCGGGGGCGTCCCGTGCGCCGTTCGCCGTAACCCGTCCGCCATCCTCCGTAACAACACCCGAATTCGGTCACTGGGTTCACCTGCGGGAAAGATCGGACACCCGACCCCACACCACCCTGGCCACATCCGGCCACCCCGGCCTTGTTTCGGGCCCCGATCGCTTCAGGCCGTCCCGCACTCAGCGCGAAGACGTCCGCATGAAGATCCGCAGCAGCGTCACCGATCCGCCGAGGAACCCGATGAGCAGTGCGGCGGCGGCGATCCAGTAGGAGGGGTGGGAGGGGGTGAAGCCGTCGTCGCCGATCGAACCCGCGACGACCGCGACCGTCCACGTGCCGAAGGCCAGCAGACAGCACGCCCGTGCCGACGCGTCCCCGTGCAGGCGCCAGCGGTAGAAGGTCAGGAGCATCCCGCCCGCGCCGAGGAAGAAGGCGACGGTCGGCAGAACAGGCCACCCGCCCGCGGTGGTGACCCAGACGATCTGTGCACCCGCCACGACCGCGAACAGCCCGATCCAGACCGGGGACGGGGAATGAGGCCGGCGATCGGACATGGCACCTTCTCGGGGGGAGAGAGTCCGGATTGTCGGCCGATCGGGTCCCGCCGGGCGGAACCCGATCGGCCGACCGTCACTGTACGTCGACGTGCTTGGTTCCGGAGTTGACGCTCAGGTGGCCCTCGTCGCCGAAGAACCACGCCGTCCAGTAGCCGTCCTGCTCGGCCGTGAACGTCTCGGCGAATCGCCCGTCGGCGCCCGTCCGGGTCGCCACCATCTCCTGCCACTCCTGCGCGCCCGCGGGAAGGAAGTAGACGTGGACGGGCAGGTCCGGGGCGGGCTCGGCGGCGCCGCCGGACACCGACCGGTTGAGCAGGCCCTGCACGGTGATCGCCTCACCCGCCGGCACGGTCGCCGGAGACGCGCTGAACTCGGCGAACGCCGTCGTGTACTGACCCGGGACGTCCACGAACCCGATCGGCGCGTTCGACCTGCTGTAGTCGTCGTTGCCCCAGAACGCCGCCGTCCAGTAGCCGTCCTGGTAGGACGTGAACTCCGCCTGGAACGACCCGTTCGCGGCGCTGGTCTCGGTCGTGCCCTGGAACTCCCAGGTCGTCCCTCCGTCGGGCATGAAGTAGACGTGGATCGGGAGCTGCTCGCCGAGCTGCGACCCGTCGCCGCGCAGCAGCGTGCCCTTGACGGTCACCTTCGCGCCGGAGCCCGAGGTGGCGGCGAAGTTCTCCAGGAGCGTCCCGTAGCGGACGTTGACCTGGCGGATTTCGCTCGACGCCGTCGCGCCTCCGCTCTCGTACCAGACGCGCCAGTAGCCGTCCTGCGTCGTCGCGGTGCTCTCGATGTCGAAGTCGCCGGTCGCCGTCGTCTGGCCGCTCTGCACGTCCTGCCAGGTCTCGCCCGTCGCCGAGAACTGCAGCGCGACGGTCGCGCCCGCGATCGGGGCGCCCGCGTCCGTCAGCTTCCCGGTGGCCCGGATGGGCTGCTCGTAGTCGACGGGCGACGGCGTGACGGTGAAGTCGGAGAACTGGGGGCCGTCCTCGAACGCCACCTCGCCCGGAGACGCGAAACCCGCCCAGACGATGTCGTTCTGCGCGCTCTGCACCGTCACGGGCCCGGCCTCCCGGGCCTTGAACGTGAGCCGGAACGTCCCGTCCTCGCCCGTGAGCGCCGCCGCCACCTCCTTCTTCTCCGCGGCGGTGACGTGCGCGGCGACCCACACCTTGGGGACGGGCACGAGCCCGGCGTCGCCGTTGCGCTGCAGCCGTCCCTCGACGGTGACCTCGTCACCGACCCCGACCGGCTGCGGGGTGACGACCTCGGCCGTCAGCTCCACGGACTGCCGGGTGATCTCGGGCGAGGGCGCGAACCGGCTCACCGAGCACCACTGGTCCCCGGCCTGCCACCCCGGGTTCACCTGGAGCGAGAGAGGGCTCGCGTACGTGTGGGTGAAGGAGAACGAGCCGTCCGCGCCCGTCACGACCGGGGACGTCGCGTTCCAGACGGAGACGCCCGCGGCGGGCTCGGGCTGCGCGTCCCGGGTCTTCTGCGCGAGGACGCGGCCCGCGATCGTCATCGGCGTGTCGGCGTCGACGGTGCCGGGGGAACTGGTGAGCCCGGTGATCGTCAGCGGGTGGCAGTTGTCGATGTACTGGTGACCGGCCGTCAGCGTCGCCCCGTCGGCCGACGTGATCTCCGCGACGAACCGGGTGCTGCCCGGGTGGGTCGCGATGTCCAGCGCGTGCTGGGCCGTCCAGGTTCCGTCGTTCGCCGTCCCGCCGGTGCGGGTGAGCGGCAGCGTCGCGATGGACGTCCACGCGTCGCCGCCCGACGGCTGCTCGACGGTCACCTCGACGCCGGTGATCCCGCTCGCGGACTTGGCCGTGAGGGTGACCGTGGCGACGCGGTCGGCGGACAGCCGGTCGAACGCGACCGACAGGTTCGCGTCCGTGACGTCCGCTCGGGCGGTCGCGGGGACGAGGAACGTCGCCACCGCGACGATCAGGGCCGTGAGAACGGCCAAGGGTCGTGTTCGGCGCAAGGAGGGTGCCTCTCCACGAGATTTGTGCTGTCGCGGTGAAGACGCGCACCTTACGATCTTGGTTGCCCACTTGAATGATCGCATTTTGAGCATTATGTCCGTTTGACCGGCAGTGGACAGCCGGCCGGGCCCCGGGAGGGCGGCTCCCGCCCGCCCCGAGGCCCGGCCGGCGCCGGTCACCGCACGTCGACGTGCTTGGTGCCCGAGTTGACGCTCAGGTGGCCCTCGTCACCGAAGAACCACGCCGTCCAGTAGCCGTCCTGCTCGGCCGCGAACGCCTTCTCGAACCGCCCGTCCGTGCCCGTCTGGACGATCGCCATCTGCTTCCACTCGGTCGCACCGGCCGGCAGGAAGTAGACGTAGACCGGCTTGCCCGGCGCGGGCTCGGCCGCGCCGCCGCCGATCGCCCGCGTGAGCAGCCCCTTCACCGTGACCGGCTCACCGGCCGCCACCGGCGACGGAGACGCCCCGAACTCGGCGAACTTCGTCGTGTACTGCCCCGGGACGTCCGCGTGCTTGATGGGCGCGTTCGACCTGGTGTACTCGTCGTTGCCCCAGAACGCCGCCGTCCAGTAGCCGTCCTGGTAGGACGTGAACTGCTTCGAGAACGTCCCGTTCGTGGCGCTGGACGTGGTCGTCCCCTGAAGCTCCCAGGTCGACTCGCCCTCGGCCATGAAGTAGATGTAGATCGGCAGTTCCTTGCCCAGCAACGACCCGTCATGGCGGAGCAGCGTGCCCTTGACGGTCACCGTCGCGGCGGGCCCCACCTCCACCTTGTAGTCGTCCAGGAGCGTCCCGAACCGGACCTTGACCTGGCGGACGTCGCTCGAAGCGGACGCCGTGCCGTCGGCGCTCTGGTACCAGACGCGCCAGTACCCGTCCTGGGTCGTCTCCGTGCTCTGCAGGTCGAACTGCCCCGCCGCCGTCGTCTTGCCGTTCTGCATCTTCTGCCAGTTCTCACCGTCGGGCGAGAACAGCAGCCACACCGTCGCGTCCGCGACCGGAGTCCCCGCGTCCGTGAGCTTCCCGGTCGCCCGGATCGGCTTCTCGTAGTCGACGGGCGACGGCGTGAGGCTGAACTCGGAGAACTGCGGGTCGCCCACCACCGTGATCTGCCCCGGGGAGGCCGTACCGCTCCAGACGATGTCCCGCTCGTCGCTCTGCACCGTCAGGGGACCGGACTTCTCGGCCGTGAACGTCAGCCGGTACGTCCCGTCCGGCTTGGTGTAGGTGTCGCCCACCCCTTCCTTCTCGGAAGAGGTGACGTACGCGGCGATCCACACGTTGGCCACGGGGACGAGGCCGTCGGCGCCGTTGCGCTGCAGGCGTCCTTCCACGGTGACCTCGTCACCGGCCTTGACGGGCTGCGGAGTGACGATCTCCGCCGACAGCTCCACGGTCTGCCGCGTGATCTCGGGGGAAGGTGCGAAGTCGCCGGCCTCGCACCACTGGTCGTACCACTCCCAGGATGCCTGCGCCTGAAGGGAAGTGAAGCTCGTGTACAGGTGGGTGAAGGAGAAGGAGCCGTCCGCCCCGGTCCGAACCGGGGACGAGGTGTTCCAGACGGGGACGTCCGCGGCGGGTTCCGGCGCCGCGTCCCGGGTCTTCTGCACGAGAACGCGGCCCGCGATCGTCATCGGCGTGTCGGCGTCGATCGCCGCGGGCGAGCTGGTGAGCTCGACCATCGACAGCCGGTAGCAGTTGTCGATGTAGTGCCCGTTGGGATCCCGCGTGACCCCGTCCGCCGTCGTGAGCTCCGCGAGGAATCCGGTCGCCCCCGGGTGGGCCTCGATGTCGGTCTGGTACTCGGCCTGCCAGGTTCCGTCGGTCGCCGTGCCGTCGGTGAGAGTGAGAGGCACGGTCGCGATGGGCGTCCACGCTCCCCCCTCCTCCGTCTGATGCACGACGATCGCCTTCGCCTCGGTGATCTCGGTCTCGTGCTTGGCCTTGACGCTGACCGTGGCGACGCGCTCGGCGGAAAGCGGATCGAAAGCCACGGAGACGTTCACGTCGGTAACGTCCGCGCGGGCGGTCGCGGGGACGAGCAACGTCGTCACCGCGACGATGAAGGCCGTCAGGACGGCCAGACTTCGTGTTCGGCGCAAGGGGGTGCCTCCACGGATCGATGGTGTTTCCCTGGAGACGCCCGCCTAACGATCTTGGTGGCCACGTGAATGATCACGTTTGAGGCACCGGGTCCGTTTGGCCGGAAACGGTCGGCCGACCGGGTTCCGCGAGGCGTCCTCCCCCACGGAACCCGGTCGGCGCCGCCTACTGCACGTCGACGTACTTGCTTCCGGAGTTGACGCTCAGATGCCCGTCATCACCGAAGAACCACGCCGTCCAGTAACCGTCCCGCTCGGCCGCGAACGCCTTCTCGAACCGCCCGTCCGTGCCCGTCTCGACGATCGCCATCTGCTTCCACTCGGTCGCACCGGCCGGCAGGAAGTAGACGTAGACCGGCTTGCCCGGCGCGGGCTCGGCCGCGCCGCCGCCGATCGCCCGCGTGAGCAATCCCTTCACCGTGACCGGCTCACCGGCCGCCACCGGCGACGGAGACGCCCCGAACTCGGCGAACTTCGTCGTGTACTGCCCGTCCACGTCCACGTACTCGATCGGCGCGTTCGACCGTGTGTGGTCGTCGTCGCCCCAGAACGCGGCCGTCCAGTAGCCGTCCTGCCGAGCCGGGAACCGCTTCCCGAACGAGCCGTCGAGCCAGGTGTCCATCGTCCCCTGGTATTCCCAGGTCGACTCGCCCTCGGCCATGAAGTAGAAGTAGATCGGCAGCTCGCCCGCGGGCTCGGCCTCGTCCTTCAGGCGGAGCAGCTTCCCCTTGACCAGAACCTCCCCGCCCGAGACCTTCTCGACGCCGAAGCCGTCCAGCCTCGTGCCGAACTTGACGTGCACCCGGCGCAGGTCGCTCACCGTCCGCGTCTCGCCGTCGGAGCCGGCGAACCGCACCCGCCAGTAGCCGCTCTTGACCGTCTCGGAGCTCTCCACCTCGAAGCGGCCACCGGTGTTGGTCTTGCCGCTCCCGGCCTCGCGCCAGGACTCACCGGTCTCGGAGTACTCCAGCGTGACCGGCGCGTCCCCGATCGGGTACTTCTGGTCCGTGGACGTGTCGTTGAGCCAACCGGTGGCGACCACCGGCTTGCGGAACTCGACGGTGGACGGAGTCACCTCGAAGTCGGTGATCTCGGCGTCCCAGTCGATCTGCACTGATCCCGGGGACACCGAACCCGCCCACAGGACGTCGGTTTCCTCGCTCTCCACGATCAACTTTCCGGACCGCTCCGCGTTGAACCGCAGCCAGAACGTACCGTCGTCTCGCGAGTTGCCGGAGCCGACCCATTCCCGGTGGGATCCGTACTGCTGGTAGAGCTCCAGACCGATCAGACGGGCGGGGACGGGACCGTCGGCGCCGTTCCGCCGGAGAAGCCCCTTCACGAGGACCTCGTCCCCGACCTGGACGGGCTGCGGAGTGACGATCTCCGCCGACAGCTCCACGGACTGCCTGATGAACTCCTTGGGCGCGGGAGCGAATTCGGCGACCTCGCACAGCCACTCCTGCTCCCCCACTCTCGCGTGCAGCGAGACAAAGCTCTTGTAGGGGTGGGTGAAGGAGAAAGTGCCGTCCGCGCCGGTCTCCACCGTGGACGTCGCGCTATGCACGATGACGTTCGCGGTGGGCTCGGCATCGGATTCCCGTGTCTTCTGCACCAGAACGCGGCCCGTGACCGTCATCGGCGTGTCCGCGTCGACGGTGTCGGGGGACGTGGCGAGGTCGGTGATGACCGTCCGGTAGCAGTTGTCGATCGATTCCCGCTCGGTCACCGTGGCGCCGTCCGCGGACGTGACCGCCACGGTGAACCTCGTCGTCCCGGGCCGGGCCTCGATGTCGGTCTTGTACTCGGCCGTCCAGGTGCCGTCGTTCGCCGTGCCGCCGCTGAGGGTGAGCGGCAAGGTCGCGATGGGCGTCCACTCGTCGTTCGCCAGGTTCTCGACGGTCGCCTCGACGCCGGTGATGCCGCTCGCCGACTTGGCCTTCAGGGTCACCGTGGCGACGCGGTCGGCGGACAGCCGGTCGAACGCCACGGACAAGTTCACGTCCGTGACGTCGGCTCGGGCTGTCGCGGGGACGAGCAACGTCGTCACCGCGACGATCAGGGCCGTCAGGACGGCCAGTGGTCGTGTTCGGCGCAAGGGGGGATGCCTCCACGGATCGGTGGTTTTCCGTGGAGACGCCCCTCTAGCGATCTTGGTTGACCGTCCGAATGGTCACGCTTTGAGCACGATGCCCGATACGGTCGGGTGGGCGGGTCAGCGCTTCTCCGGGAGGAAGTTCTCCAGGTCCATGGACGGGTGGGGGTACTTCCACTGGACGCCCTCGAACGGGATGTACATGCCCTCCGACATCCCCGCGAGGAAGTAGTTCCCGTTCCACTGGTTCGGGTTCGTCACGGACGAGCCCTCCTCGTAGCGGGCGCCGACCGGCTCGTACTTCACGTCCACGCCGAACATCGCGTAGACGGCGGCGTCGACGAAGTTGAAGTGCTCGATGAGGCCGCGCAGGTGCGTGTCCTGGATCGCGAGGCTGTGCACCCGGTCCCGGACGAAGTACAGCGAGCTGATGTCCTTCACGACCTGGTTGAAGTCGTGCGCACCGTCGTGGTGGACGATCGCGCGCGCCGAGGTCTCGGGGACGAGCACCTTCTGGACGTACGTCGGCAGGTCGCCGTAGAACATGCGGACGCGCGGGGTCGCGCCCGGGAACGTGCGGCGGATGCGCTCGTACGCGAACTGGAGGTAGACGGGGTTGACGTCGACGAGGTCGAGTTCGAAGCCCATCGGCTCGACGCAGCCCGCGAACACGGTGGACGAGCCGCCCATGAAGACGCCGACCTCGACGATGCGGTTCGCCTGCTCGTGGTCGCGCTCGATACGGGTGAACACGTCGAAGTAGTGGTTCGCGCTGCACTGGTCCTCGTACGCGAGGTTCACGCCCGCGACGCGGTCGGCGATGCGGTCGAACACCGTGTTGTACCCGGCGAACGCCTTCAGGTCGGCGTGGTGGCCGCTCAGGATCGGGATGCCGAGGACCTCGTGCGGGTTCTCGAGGTCGGCGATCGAGGCGTCCGGTTCGAGGAAGGTCCCCCAGGTGTCGTGGTGCACGGCGACCGTCGAGACGTAGTCGGACACTTCGGCGCTCCTCGGCTTCTCTTCCTTCTGGACGGCGGGTGCCTCCCGCCCTGGTGCGGCCGCGGGCGCCGCGGCGGCGGTTCCGGCCGGTTCGCCGCGCAGGCGCTTGATCTCCCGCTGCTGCGCGGCGATGGTCTCGGCCATGCGGGTCGCGTCCTCGGTGCGCGCCTCCGCCTCGTGCTGCAGTTGCAGCACGCGGGTGTAGAGCGCGATCCGGTTGTTCTCCATGGCGGCGAGCAGGTCCGACGACGTGTAGGGCCGCAGCGCCGCGAAGATCTCCGCCGCGCCGGGCGAGCCGGACCGGGCGAGCACGCCGAGCCCGAACACGGCCGGGACGATCTCGAAGCGCCAGTCGCCGCCGCCCTCGGTGAGCGCGTCCTCCACCGCGGTGAGGACGCCGTTGCGCTCGCCGC
Organism: Actinomadura sediminis; assembly: GCF_042675525.1. Taxonomy (NCBI): domain Bacteria; kingdom Bacillati; phylum Actinomycetota; class Actinomycetes; order Streptosporangiales; family Thermomonosporaceae; genus Actinomadura; species Actinomadura sediminis. The sequence goes on along the minus strand of NZ_JBHTJA010000016.1, from coordinate 38,967 downwards.
CCGCATGCGTCGCGACCGTGTAGTCGCCCAGGCCGGCGAAGCCGACGGGGGTGACCCCGTCGTGCCACACGGTCGGGCCGCCGTCGGTGGACGGGTGCACGTCGTCCGCGGCGAGCGGGGACGGCTGGTGGTAGGTGTCGCGGCGCCCGCTCGGCCACAGGACGTCGTGCAGGGCCACGACGGCGTCGGGGGCGTTCTTCATGATCCAGGCGAGTTCCCCGCGGACCACGGCGTAGTTGTGGTCGCCGTCGAGGACGTACAGGTCCGCGACCGGCAGTTCGCGCAGGACGTCCGGGGAGCGGCCCTCGACGAGGTGCAGCCGCGGGTCGCCGTCGAGGACGGCCCGCAGCTCGTCCGTCGGGTTCGGGTCGACGCAGTGGACGGTCGCGCCCAGGTCGGCGTACACCGAGCTGGTGCGACCGGACTCGACGCCGACCTCGACGACCGTGCCGATCGGGCGGCACCGGGCGATCGCCTCGAACAGGCTCCGGAAGATCGACATGGAGTGGAGCAGCAGCGGCTGCTCGCGGGCGAGGCGCGCCTGCCGGTGCGGCTCCTCGCGGGTACCGGCGAACCCGGCCGCGACGATGCCCGGCGCGTCGTCCGTCTTGACCGCCTTCTTCCGGGCGGTCTTCCTGGACGCCGCCCGCTTCGGCTTCGCGGCACTGCGCACGACCGGCTCGGTGTCCGGTTCGTCCGCGGGCTCCTCCACCGGGCGCACGAGTTCCACGGTCTCCGCGGCCTCGGACGGCTCCACGTCGGCCGCGGGCTCGGCGGCCTCCGCAGGCGCCCCTTCGGAAGCCTCCGGCTCCACCGGGACTTCAGCCTCCACGGGAACTCGGGCCTCCAGAGAAGGCCCCGCCTCCACGGGCGGCGTGTGCTCCCCGGGAGGCAGGGGCCCCGACTCCATAGGCGCCTCCGCCTCCACGGACACCTCCGAGTCCACGAACACCTCCGGCTCCACCGGCGCCTCGGCCTCCGCCGGAGCCGCCTCGGCCTCCGCCGGGCCCTCCGGGGCGGTGCTCAGGGCGTCCTCCGGAAGGGGGTCCTGGGCGCCGGTCTCGTTCGTGCCGGAACCGGCACCGGGGTCACTTCGCGTCACCGAGCTTCCTCCTGGCCACTCGTCCGGCGCCGGCGGCAACGCCCTTCACGCCGAGCGTCCGGTACTCCTCGCGGAGCCTGTCGGTGAGCCGCGCCGCCCGGGCGGCTCTGGTCGCGTGCTTGTCGAGCGGCATGCGGGGGGCCATGCCGGTCATCGACTGCGGCAGCATCGCGAACGCGACGGTGATCTGCGCGGACGACACCACGGGGGCGCCCGCGCGGCGGGCGATCGGCAGCCAGACGGCCGCGTACGGGGTGTCGAACTCCATCAGGTTGCCGCCGAGGTAGCGGCAGTCGGCGTAGTGCAGGCCGACGAAGTCCTCGGGGCTGTCCCAGCGCAGCACCTGCTCGCGGCGCCGTCCACCGGCGATGACCTTGGCCTCGATCCAGTCGACGCGGACGATCGCGGGGCGGCCCGGGATCGCGATGGAGATGTCGACGGTGTCGTGGTGCTCGAACGCGAGGCGCGCGAACGACAGGCCGTTGTGGTTGATGCGGACGCGGCGGCGGATCTCCTCGTGCCAGCGGTCGTCGGCGGTGCGGTACCGCAGCCGCGTCTCGTACTTCTCCCCCGCCGGGTCGAACGCCTCGACGTCGAGGGCGCCGTCGGCGATGGCGCGGGCCATGGCGCCGAGGCCGGTGTCGGACGCGGCGATCAGCGCGGGCCAGAACGAGTCCCGCATGTGCAGGTCGTCGAGGTCGCCGGGCGCGAGGTAGGGGACGGCGGGCTTGAGGTCGGCGGGCAGCAGGGTGGTGACCTGCGAGGAGCCGAAGTTGTCCTCGTGGACCCAGTTGCCGAACACGGCGGCCTCGTCCGGGGTCGGGGACTCCAGCGCCGACACCAGGATGCGGGAGAGCCGGTCGCGGGCCGCCTGCGCGTGGGCGAGGCTCGGCCAGTCGCCGTCCGCGCGGGCGACCTGCCGGTTCCACATGCGCTGGAAGGCGAGGACGCCGTCCTGGACCGTGCGGCGCTCGGCGTTCTGCGACGGGGAGTCGGCGGTCTCGCCGAGCACCGGGGTGGCGTCCTCGGTGAAGCCGATGAGGGAGCCGCAGAGCGCGTTGACGCACTGCTCGACGATCTCGGGGCTGCGGGTGACGGTCGCCGACACCTTCGCGGGGTATCCGGCCTGCGCGAGGTAGCCCTCGGCGCGCAGCCCCTCGACGTAGAGGCGTTCGGCGCGGGTGTTGGTGGCGAGGTAGAGGCCGGACGGGACGACGTCGACGCCCGCGATCCGCAGCGCCTTCGCGAGCTGCCGCTGGATGGTGCCGCCCCAGCCGAGGTCGACGAGGGTGAGCTCGGGCTCGTCGAGGGCGCCGGTCGCGCGCAGCGCGCGGATCATCCGCTCGCGGGCGGCGGTGACGGTCACCGCGAGCCGGTTGCACAGGTGGGGCGTCTCGGTGAGGGCGCGGGCGACGCGGTCGGCGATGTCGCCGTTGTCGATGACGGTGTTCAGCTCGGTGGCGAGGCCCGGCACGTCCCCGGCCTGCAGTTCGAGGACGGACAGGGCCTGCCGGACGGTGAGCTGGTAGCCGCTGCGGATGAAGTGGTGGACGGCGTCGGTGTCGAACGGGTCGAGGCCCGCGATGGAGGTGACGAAGCGGGACAGCCAGACGGGGCGGGCCTCGACGTCCCAGCCGCGCGCGGCGGCGGCCTCGTTGATCAGCCGGGACAGCAGCTCGCCTTCGCGCATGGAGCAGTAGAGCCGGCGGGTGCCGGTCTCGTGCGCGCGCGCCGCGCACCATTCGGCGAACCCCGTCAGGACCGGGCCGAGGACGGCGGCGCCGTACCGCCAGGCGACGTCCAGCGCGGAGGTGCCGTGCGGGCCGCCGGAGGCGATGGCCTTGGCGCGCAGGCTGGTGAGGCCGAAGTCGCCGTGCCGCTCGTCGAGGTCGGGGGCGTGGTCGCCGAACGGTTCGACGGGCTCGCGCTCGCGCCGCAGGACGCTCTCGAACGCGTCGTCCAGCCGCCGGTAGTGGACGGTGCGGATGCCGAGCTCGGCGGGGACCTCGTCGTCGGCGACCTCGTGGTCGCCGATGTGCACGATCTGCTCGGGGCTGGCGCCGAGGTCGCGCAGCACGATGTCCCACAGGCCGGACGCCTTGGCGGAGCCGTGCTGGTTGGACCGGAAGATCCGCACGTTCTCCATCGGCCCGAGTTCGGGCCGGTCGAGGAGGTGGTGCAGGTGGTCCTCGGTGAAGTACGTGTCGGACACCAGGATGACCGTGATGTCCTGCTTGCGGGCGGCCTGGACGAGCGCGGCGATGTCGAGGTCGACGACCGTCAGCTCGCGTTCGAGGTCCAGTTCGGCGCGGACGAGCCGCTCGATCGGGGCGCCGCCGAACGGGCCCTCGGGCATGGCCCGCCAGATGTCGAACAGCGACACCTCGGTGCCGAGGGAGTCGCGGCCGCGGCGCGCCTGCTCCTCGGCGACGATCCGCATCCGGCGCAGGGTCGCGTCGGTCACCCAGGCCGGGCACAGCCCGGCCTCGCGGAGCCGGGCGCCGAGCAGCGCGAACGCGTCCGCCGGGCGCGGGACGCGGCGCCACAGGACGGTGTCGAAGATGTCCAGCGACAGGACGGTGCACGCGCGGTCGGCGATGATCCGGTGAACGTTGTCGAGCAGCGGACTACCGACTTCCTGTCTGGTCAACACCGCACCTCTTCTCTGGACTCGGGCAGGACACCGCGGGCGCCCGCCGCGGACCGGGTCACCTTATCTGAGCAGTTGGAGGTATCTGTCAGCTACATCCGTCGATCACCTTTGGATTCCGGTTCCGGTCAGGTCGGCGTCCCCGTGTGGGCGGCGCGCTTGGCCGCCCGGGCCTCCCGGACGAGCCGCCCCGCCTGCTCCGTCGGGCCGTCGAACAGGACGCGCCCGTGCTCCATCGTGACGCCGCGGTCGCACAGCCCGGTGAGCATCTTGATGTCGTGCGCGACGATGACCATCGTGCGGCCCTCGCCGCGCAGCTCCCGGATCCGGTTGACGCACTTCTGCCGGAACGGCGGGTCGCCGACGGCGAGGACCTCGTCGATGAGGAACACGTCGGGTTCGGTGTGCGCGGCGATCGAGAACGCGAGCCGCATGAACATGCCGGACGAGTAGAACTTCACCTGGTCGTCCAGGAACCGTTCGACGCCCGAGAAGTCGACGATCTCGTCGAACTTGCGCCGGATCTCGGCCTGCGACATCCCGAGGATCGCGCCGTTGAGGTAGACGTTCTCGCGGCCGGTCAGCTCGGGGTGCAGGCCGGCGCCGACGTCGATCAGCCCGGCGATGCGGCCCCGGACGAGCACCGAACCGGAGTCCGGGTTCAGCACCCCGGAGATCATCTTGAGCAGGGTGCTCTTCCCGGACCCGTTGAGCCCCATCAGCGCGACGGTCTCGCCCTGCGCGAACGTGAGGCTGACGTCGTCCAGCGCCTTGAACCGGTCCGAGAGCGGCTGCCGGCGCAGCGCCCGGACGCTCATCTCCTTGATCGACCGGGCGTGCCGCAGGGTGAAGTGCTTGGTCACGGAGTCGACGACGATCGAAGCGGACACTTCTATAGCTCCTGGGCGAAACGCGTCTGCATGCGGGCGAACGCCGCACGCCCGATGAGGAACACCGCCAGGCTGAGGGCGAGCGAGATCCCGGCGTGCAGGTAGAGGTCGGGCGGCAGCGCGAAGTCCCCGCGCGTCCCGGGCAGCCAGAACGCCTTCTGGAACAGGGACACGGCGCTGACCAGCGGGTTCGCGAGGTAGACGTCGAGCACCCAGGCGGGCGCGTGGGTCTGCACGTGCGTCCACGGGTAGATCATCGGGACCGACCAGGTGATCACGAGCATCGAGATGTCCACGACCTGCTCGAGGTCGCGGAAGAACACGTTGACGGCCGCGCACAGCAGCCCGAGCCCGAGCCCGAGCGTCACGATGATCGCGAACCCGAGGACGGCGGCGGCGAGGCCGCCCGGCGTCGGCCGCCAGCCCGCGACGATCGCGGCGCACAGCAGGATCAGCATGCCGGGCACGAAGTGCACGAGCGAGACCAGCACCGACGCCGACGGGAACAGCTCGCGCGGCAGGAACACCTTGCGGATCAGCGCCGCGTTGCCGGTGACGGAGCGGGTCGTCGAGTGGATCGTCTCGGTGAACAGGTGGATGAGGACCATCCCGGAGAACAGGTAGATCGGGAAGTCCTCGATCGCGCGGTCCATCCCGAGGAACACGCCGACGACGAAGAAGTACACGGAGAAGTGCACGCCGGGCCGCACGTACGACCAGCCGAGGCCCAGCAGCGAGCCCTTGTAGCGCGCGCGCAGCTCGCGCCGAACAAGCAGCCGCAGCAGGTACGTGTGCCGGACGGTCTGCCGCAGCCCGCCGTCCCCGCCCGGCGGGCGCAGCCCCGGGTCGGGCGGGACGGGCGACGCGCGGTGCCGCCCGTGCCCGCCGTCGCCGCCCGGGACGTTCGCCCCGGCCTGGTCCGAGCCCGGACGGCCGGCGTGGTTCGCGGTCGGGTGGGCCGTCATCGCCGCCCGGCCCCCGGCGCGCCCGTCCCGTCCGGACCACCGGGCGGATCGGACGCCTCGAACGTGCGGCGCCACGCGTCCTGCGAGGCCAGCTCGTCCATCGCGGACCGGTAGCGCTCGCTCAGCTGCGGCCACTCGCGGCTGAGCCGGGCGTGCAGCAGCGACGTGCGCTTCAGGATCCGCTTGAACCGCTCGGGGTCGCGCTGGTACCAGGCGACCTTCGTGCCGTCGGCGGACGACACGAGCGCGCTGTCGAACTTCGACAGCAGCCCCCAGTGCCGGTCGATGTGCGGGATCACGGTCTGCGGGTTGCCGTGCGCGGCCGGGTCGACGGGCCGAAGCTGCTTGACGGCGCCGAGCATCGCGGTCGCGAGCACGTTCGCCCGTCCGGCCGGCGGTTTGGGCGTGCGCCCGCGCTTCGGCGGCCGGTTGGTACGGACCTGCGGGAACTCCTCGTGGCTCGGCCGGTTCTGCGCGTCGGGGAACGCGGCGCGGAACGCGTTGATGTCGGCGAGCTTGGTGCGGATCCCGGCGTGCATGTGCTCGGGGCCGGTCAGCACGTCCTCGACCGCGGTGAGCATCAGCTCGGCGGTGGAGTACTGCATGGCGAGGGCGTGCTTCACCGAGATGATGTAGCTCTCCTTCACCAGGTTGCCGCCCCGCTCGTACGGGGAGTGCAGCAGCGCGGTGACGATCCGGTTCCGCTCGTGGAAGTACGCCTGCCAGTCGATGGCGTCGTCCTTGTCCTGCCAGGGGACGTGCCAGGCGGCCATGCCCGGCAGCGACACCGTGGGGAACCCGGCCGCGCCGGCGCGGACGCAGTACTCGGCGTCGTCCCACTTGATGAACATCGGCATCGACAGGCCGATCTTGCGGACGACGTCGGTGGGGATGAGGCACATCCACCAGCCGTTGTAGTCGACGTCGACGCGGCGGTGCAGCCACGGCGTCTTGAGCAGTCCGCCGGAGCTGGTCTTCGGCTTCGCGTCCGGGTCGAGGGTCTGCGCCGGCGGGAGCGCGAAGTCGTGCTCGCGGCGGGTGTGCTCGGCCTCTTCCCACCACCATCGGTACTTCGCGATGACCTCGCCGTACGCGTGCAGCTGGGAGCGGATGTAGAGGTTGAACATGTGCCCGCCGACGATGGTCGGGGTGCGGGCGAAGTCGCCGAACGCGACGGCGCGCAGGATGCCCTCGGTCTCGGTGACGACGTCGTCGTCGAGCAGCAGCACGTAGTCGCTGGTGCCGGACCGGAGCGTCTCGTCCATCGCGCGGGAGAACCCGCCGGAACCGCCGAGGTTCGGCTGCTCGATGAGCCGCAGCCGGGCCCCGAGCCCCTCGGCGGCGGCCGCGTACCGCTCGTCGTCGCGGACCTTCTGGTTCCCCTGGTCGACGACGAAGATCTCGTCGACGACGTCGAGCACCTCGGGCGCGGCGGCGAGCGCGACGAGCTGGTCGACGCAGAAGTTCGGCCGGTTGAACGTGGTGATGCCGAGGCTGACGCGGCCCTGCCGGACGTGGCCGGGCTCGGCGCACCAGTCGGCCCGCTCGAGGACGGCGTCGCGTTCGCCGGCGAGGACGTCCATCCAGTACCAGCCGCCGTCGATGAACGGGCTCAGCGACAGCCGGAACGTCTCCTCGTGGGCGTCGTCGCTGTCGACCCGGACGGACGCGACGCGCGACACGTGCCCTTTCGCGCTCGACCGGTAGACGATGACGTTCCCCTGCCCGCGCACGCGGACCCGCAGCAGCACCTCGTCCACCGACGTCCAGCGGCGCCAGTAGCTCGCCGGGAACGCGTTGAAGTACGTCGCGAACGACACCCGCCGCCCGACCGGGACGACCACGCTGCGGCGCCCGACGGTGTCGCCGCCCGCGCCGCCCGCCTCGCCCGCCTCGGCGGCGGCCTCGGCCGCGAACGCCTCCGCGCCGCGCCCGATCTCCCCCTCGACGTACAGCTTCAGGACGTCCAGGTCGCGGTCCACCGGCAGCACGACCCGCTGCAGCACCCGGAGGTCGTTTCCTGCTCCCATGTCGCTCATTCGTCGACACCTCCACTGATGAGACGCGAACCCTCGGCGAAATGGGGACGCAGCCGGTTGTCGACCATGCTGAGCGCGCTCGCGATGGCCATGTGCATGTCCAGGTACTGGTAGGTGCCGAGCCGCCCGCCGAACAGGACCCCCTCCTCGGCGGCGGCGAGCTTGCGGTACGCGCGCAGCTTCTCCCGGTCGCCGGGGGTGTTGATCGGGTAGTACGGCTCGTCGCCGCGCTCGGCGAACCGCGAGAACTCCCGCATGATGACCGTCCGGTCGGACGGGTAGCGGTCGCGGCGCTCGGGGTGGAAGTGCCGGAACTCGTGGATGCGGGTGTACGGGACGTCCTGGTCGGCGTAGTTCATGACCGGGGTGCCCTGGAAGTCGCCGGTGTCCGCGATCTCCATCTCGAAGTCGAGGGTGCGCCAGCCGAGCTCGCCCTCCGCGTGGCCGAAGTAGGCGTCGAGGGGGCCGGTGTAGACGACCGGGACGTTGCCGACGGCGTCGTCGCGCAGGTCGGCGAAGTCGGTGTTCAGCCGCACCTCGATGTTCGGGTGGTCGGCCATCCGTTCCAGCCAGGCCGTGTAGCCGTCGACCGGGAGTCCCTCGTAGGTGTCGTTGAAGTACCGGTTGTCGAACGTGTACCGGACCGGCAGCCGCGTGATGATCTCGGGCGGGAGGTCGCGCGGGTCGGTCTGCCACTGCTTCGCCGTGTAGCCGCGGATGAACGCCTCGTACAGCGGGCGCCCGATCAGCGAGATGGCCTTCTCCTCCAGGTTCGCCGGGTCCGTCACCTCGGCGGCCTGTTCGGCGATCAGTGCGCGCGCCTCGTCCGGGGTGAACGCCCGGCCGAAGTACTCGCAGACGGTGCCGAGGTTGATCGGCATCGGGTAGATCCGGTCGCGGTACCGGGAGTAGACGTGGTGCCGGTAGCCGGTGAAGGAGGTGAACCGGTTGACGTACTCCCAGACCCGCTCGTTCGAGGTGTGGAAGAGGTGGGCGCCGTAGCGGTGGATCTCGATGCCGGTCTCCGGCTCGTCCTCGCTGTAGGCGTTCCCTCCGATGTGGTCGCGCCGGTCCAGGACCAGCACGCGCAGGCCCAGGTCGGCCGCGCAGCGTTCGGCGACGGTAAGCCCGAACAGCCCGCTGCCGGCCACCACGAGATCAACATTCATACAGGGGGGCGTCCATCCGGCGGGGGGTGTTTGCAGAACCCGGTGTGCGGGACCCGCTGCACGTGGGTCGCCAGCCGGTCCGTTGGTACAGATTGGGGCTAAGATACCCGGGGTTCGATCGATACCGGTGCAGGAATCAAGGAACACGGTGATCTCGTCCCATTCCGGACGCGCCGAGCGGGGTACCCGCCCGGCGGTCTTCCTGCATGTCGGGGCGGCCAAGAGCGGCACCACGTACCTGCAGCAGATCCTCTGGCACAACCGGCACCGGCTGCGCGAGCACGGCGTCCTGTATCCGGGCGCCGACCAGGCCGCGCACGTCCGGGCCGCGTTCGACCTGCGGCACACGTTCTTCTCCGGCGCGTCCGACCCGTCCGTCCCGGGATCGTGGCGGCGGCTCGTGGACGAGGTCCGCGACTGGGGCGGCGACGCGATCATCTCGCAGGAGCTGTTCGCGCCCGCCCGCATGAAGTACGTGCGGCGGGCGCTGACCGACCTGGGCTTCGCCGACGTCCACGTGGTGTTCACCGTCCGCGACCTCGCCCGGCAGATCCCGGCGCACTGGCAGGAGGACGTCAAGAACCGGTTCGACACCTCGTTCTCGGAGTTCGTCGCGACGCTCAAGCAGCCCGACCGCAACGCCTTCGAGATGTCGCGGCTGTTCTGGGGCCTGCAGGATCCGGTGGACGTCCTGCGCCGCTGGGGCGGGACGCTGCCGCGCGACCGGGTGCACGTGGTGACGCTGCCCCGCCCGGGGGCGCCCCGCGACCTGCTGTGGCGGCGGTTCTGCGAGGCGGTCCGGCTGGATCCGGACGCCTACGACCTCGCGGCCCCGTTCGACAACCCGTCCCTCGGCCTCGCCGAGACCCAGTGGCTGCTGCGGCTCAACCGGGTCCTCGACCGCGAGCGGGTGGGGTGGCACGTCCACAACGCGGAGGTGAAGCTCAACCTGGCGCAGGGCGTGCTGGCGGCGCGGCCGTCGCCGGCGAAGACCGTGCTGCCCGCCGAGCACCTGCCGTGGGCGACCGAGGTGGCCGTCGACACCGTCGAGCGGCTGCGCGGCGCCCGCTACGACGTCGTCGGCGACCTGTACGAGCTGATCCCGATGGTGGGGCCGGGCACCGCGAAGTGGCTGCCGCCCGCCCCCGACCCGGACGAGCCGGTCTGGCCGGACGTCGCGGACGTCGGGCTGGACGCGGTCGGCACGCTGCTGGCCCGGCTCCGCGACGCCGAGGACCGCGCCGCGCGGGTCGCCGAACCGGACGTGCCCGTCGCCGAGCGGCTCGCCGAACTGGGAGCGGACGCCGCGCTGCTGCGGGAGGTGACGGCGCTGATGGCCGAGGAGGCCGTGCCGCGGACGGTCCGCGCGATGCGGGAGGTCGGGGAGCGGTACCCGGCCGTCCGGGGGCAACTGCGCGGCGCCTACCGTCTGCTGCAGGACATCGCCGCCCGCGCCGACCCCGGCCCGGACCCGAACCGCTGACCCGGGCACCGGGAGCGGGACCGAGACCCGAGCACGACACGAGCACCGACACGAGCACCGACACGAGGCACGAGGTGAACCGGCAGATGGCAGAGAGCGGGGACGGGCGCAAGGCCGTCTACCTGCACGTCGGCGCGCCGACCGCGGGGGCGGCGTTCCTGCACCGGGCGCTGTGGGCGAACCGGCGGCGGCTCGCCGACGCCGGCGTCGGGCACCCGGTCACCGGCCCGAACGAGCACTTCGGCGCCGTCATGGACCTGCGGGAGATGAGCTGGGGCGGGCACCGCGACCCGGCGTGGGACGGCGCGTGGGACCGGGTGGCGAAGCGGGCCCGCGACTGGGACGGCCCCACGGTCGTGTTCTCGCACGGGCTGCTGGGCGGCGCGACCGCGGCCCAGGCGCGGCACGCGGTCGCGACGCTGGAGCCCGCGGAGGTGCACGTGGTCTTCGCGACCCGCGACCTCGGCTGGCAGCTCATCTACGACTGGCAGGAGCAGATCCGCCACAACCACGACATCACGTTCGAGCGGTTCGTGGACGACCTGGTCGAGTTCGGCATCGACGCCCCGGAACCGTTCGGGCCGATGTTCTGGGGGCTGCACGACCCGGTCCGGGTGCTGCGGACCTGGGAGTCGGCGGTGCCGAGGGAACGCGTCCACGTCCTGACGCTGCCCGCGCCGGGAGACGGCCCGGACGTCCTGTGGGACCGGTTCTGCGCGCTCACCGGCATCGACCCGGCGACGTGCGACGTCGAGGGCCTCGCGGACGAGGCTCCGCTGTCGGCGGTCGAGGCGGAGCTGCTGCGGAGGCTGAACGGGCGGCTCGGGACCGCGCTGGGCGGCGACTACGAGCGCGTCGTCCGCGACCACCTGATCGGGAGCGGCCTCGTCGCCGGGACCGACGCGGCCGACCGCACGCCGATGGGGCTGCCGCCCCGGCACGCGGACTGGGCCGCCGACCGCACCCGCGCCATCGTCGCCGAGCTGCGCACCGCCGGGTACGGGGTGGTCGGCGACCTGGACGAGCTGACGACGTCGCGGACGCCGCGCGCGGCGACGCTCCCCGGGGACGTCCCGGACGAGCTGATCGCCGCGGCGTCGATCGGGGTGTCGGCGTACCTGCTGGAGCGGCTCAACGCGGTGCACGACCGGATCGGGATCGCGCACCTGCACGGGCAGCTCGCGGACGTCCGGGAGAACCTCGACCGGCTGGTGCAGGCCGCCGCGTCGCCGTCCCCGACGCTGCAGCGCGCCGCCCGCCGCGCCGCGGGCCGCCCCAACGGCAGGCGCGGGTGACCGGCGGGGCGTCCGGCCGGGCGTCCGCGGTCTCCGGGGTGACGGTCGCGGCGGTCGTCGTCACCTACGAGCGGCGGGACCTGCTGGCGGAGTCCCTCACGGCGCTGGCCGCGCAGGAGCGGCCGCCCGACCGCGTCGTCGTCGTCGACAACGCGTCGGGGGACGGCACGGCGACGATGGTCCGGGAACGGTTCCCGGACGCCGACCTGCTGGTGCTGCCGCGCAACACCGGCGGCGCGGGCGGGTTCGCCGCCGGGATGGCGCGGGCGCTCGCCGGGGACGCGGACCTGCTGTGGCTGCTGGACGACGACACCGTGCCGGAGCCCGGCGCGTTGCGGGCCCTGCTCGCCGCCCGGGACCGGACGGCGGGGCCCGACGGGCCCGCGACCCTGCTGGCCAGCCGGGTGGTGTGGACGGACGGACGCGACCATCCGATGAACACGCCGCGGCCGAAGCCGCGCGCGTCGGCGGTCGAGCGGGCGGCGGCGGACGCGGCGGGGTGCGTCCCGATCCGGTCGGCGTCGTTCGTGTCGGTGCTGGTGGACGCCGCGGCCGTCCGCGCGCGGGGCCTGCCGGTCGCCGACTACTTCCTGTGGAACGACGACTTCGAGTTCACGACGCGGCTGCTGCGGGGGCGCCGCGGGGTGCTGTGCCCCGACAGCGTCGTCGTCCACAAGACCAGAACGTTCGGGGGTGCGGACGCCGATCCCGGCGACCGCTTCTACTACGAGGTCCGCAACAAGATCTGGCTTTTCACCGGCAGCCGCGGGCTGGCGCCGCCGGAACGCGTCCTGTACGCGGGTTCGACGGTGCGGCGCTGGTCGCGCACGTTCGCCGGCTCCTCGGACCGCGCGGTGCTGCGCCGCGCGCTCGTGCGGGGGGCGCGGGCGGGCGTGTTCGGCCGGCCGCGGCCGACCGCGGACGTGCTGCGCGAGATCGGAGTCGAGGTCCCCTCCCATGACGGCGACGCCCCATGACGTTCCCGAAGCGCAGGACGTTCCCAACGCGCAGGACGTTCCCGAGGCGCGCGGGCCGCTGACCGCCCCCGCCCCCGGCCCCGCCGCGGGACCGCGCGGGCGGGGGCGCGGGCGCGCGGCGCGGTTCGCGAACGGCCCGTTCCTGCCGCTGCTCCCGGCCGCGCTGACGCTCGCGATCTCCCTCATCGGCATCGGCCGCCCGTCGCTGTGGCTCGACGAGGCCGCGACGATCAGCATGGCGACCCGCTCGTACCGGGACATGTTCGCCGTCTTCGACCACCTCGACCTCGTCCACGCCCTCTACTACATGATCATGCGGCCCTGGGTGCTGGCGTTCGGGACGGGCGAGTTCGCGTTGCGGCTGCCGAGCGCCCTCGCGACGGCGGCGGCCGCGGCGGGCGTCACCGTCCTCGCGCGGCGGCTGCACGGGACGTCCGCGGCCCTGCTCGGCGGCCTGGCGTTCGCCGTCGCCGTGCAGACGTCCCGGTGGGCGCAGGAGGGCCGCTCCTACGCGATGGTCGCGGCGGCCGCGGTGCTCGCGACGTACCTGTTCGTCCGGGGCGTCGAGCCGGACGCGCGGCGCCGGTGGCCGTGGTTCGCGGGGTACGCCCCGGCGGTCATGCTGCTGGGGTTCCTGCACCTGCACGGCGTCCTGCTGGTCGCGGCGCACGCCGCGACGCTGCCGGCGATGCGTGCGGCGCCGGGCGTCTGGGCGCGGTGGCTGGCGGCGTCCGCGTTCGCCGCCGCGCCGCTCGTCCCGTTCGCGCTCGCCGCGCGGGACCAGACGCGGCAGGTGGCATGGCTGCCCGAACCGTCGTGGGACGTCGTGTGGACGCAGGTGCAGTTCGTGTGCGGGTCCGGCCCCCTCGTGGTGCCCGTCCTGACGATCGCGGTGATCGGCGCGGTCGCGGCCCTGCGCGCGCGCAGCGGCCCGCACCGGGTGCCGCTCGCCGCCGTCGCCGTCCCGTGGCTGGTGGTGCCGACGGCACTGCTGCTGGTCGTCTCGATGGTCGGCGACCCGATGTTCTACTACCGGTACACCGTCTACACGCTGCCCGCCCTGGGCCTGCTCCTCGGCGCGGGACTCGCGCGGCTCCTCGCCGCCGCGTCCCGCCGCGCCGACCGGATCGCGGTGCTCGCGGCGGCCGCGGCGGCGCTCGCCGGGCCCTCCGTGCAGCCGCACGGCCTCATCCGCCACGAGGAGAGCCGCCCGGAGAACATGCGCGAGGCCGCGTCGGCCGTCGCGGCGAACGCCCGCCCCGGCGACGCCGTCGTGTACCTCGCGGGCGTGGTGCGGTGGAACGCGGCCGCCTACCCGGACGTCTTCGGCCGGCTCGACGACGTGGGCATGCGCGTCGGCCCGGTGGCCGCCGCGAACCTCAAGGGCCGCGACGTCCGCCCGCGCGACCTCGGGCCGAAGCTCGCGAAGTACGACCGCGTGTGGGTGATGAACCACCGGTCCCTGGACCCGCACCCCCCGATCGTCGACGCCCGGGAACAGGCCGTCCAGGCCGCCGGGCCGTGGCGCCCCGTCCGCACCTGGACGTTCCGGGGCGGGTGGCTCGTCCTGTTCGAGCGGACCGGCCCGTACCGCGCGCCCCACGAACGCGCGCACCGCGAACGCGCCCGGCCCTGAGCGGACGCGTCCCTACCGGACCTCCAGGTAGTCGAGCTGGCCCTTGCCCGCCGGGCGTCCCGCCCCGGAGAGGCGCCGCAGCCCCAGCGTGTTCCAGCCGCCGCCCAGCCGCACCTGCGCGGTGACGGACGTCCAGTCGGCGCCGTCGGTCGCGGCGAGCCGTACCGACCCCGCCGCCGTCCCGTTCACCGCCACCTCCAGGTCCGACTCCGCACCGGACCGGTTCGCGTACTGCACCCGCACCGAGTACCGCCCGGCGACGGGCGCGAACACCCGCACGTCCACCGTGCAGTCGTCGCGCGCGAACGGCCCCGCCGCCTTGCCGCCGGACGCGTTCGGGCGCGGCAGCGCGGACACGCAGCCGTTCAGCCGGGCCGCCTCGACCTCGTACCGGGCGGGGACGCCCCGCACGACCGGGCGCGTCCCGTCCCAGCCGAGCGGCGCCACGTACATGGGGCGCGTCACCCGCGACCCGCCGTGGTACTCGGTGATGCCGTGGAACACCAGGTAGTCGCCGGTGCCGTCGCTGAGGACGTCCGCGCTGCCCGGCCCTTCGATCTTCCCGCCGTACAGGTCCGTCGACTGGATCGGCGCGGGCCCCTTCTCGTACGGGCCCCACACCGACGACGCCACCGCGTACCGGGTCTGGTAGTTCGGCTTGAAGTACCAGCCCGCCGAGTAGAACAGCACGTACTTGCCGTCCCGCTTCACGAGGTCGGGCGCCTCCACCAGGACGGGCTCGTCGCCGCTGCGGCCGAGGAGCCGGGTCGCGGGGGCGGCGAGCTCCAGCCCGTCCGACGTCAGCTGCACCAGGTAGATCGCGGCGGTCTTGCGGGCGTCGCTCTTGTACAGCAGGAACCGGGTCCCGTCGTCCTCGATGAAGGACGCCGCGTCGATCGCGCCGCCCAGCCGCGCGGGGCAGATCAGCGGTTCGCCCTCGCGCGGGACGAACGGGCCGGCGGGCGACGTCGCGGTCGCGATGCCGATGCACTGGACGTCCGCGTCCCTGCGGCGGGCCGTGAAGTACAGCAGGTACGGGTCGCCCCGCCGCTGGGGCGGCACCACCTCCGGCGCCCAAGTCCAGCCCTCCTCCGCCCAGGCCGGCAGGCGGGCGAGGCCGTCGCCGGGCGAGCGGGTCCACGGCCCGGCGGGCCCCGGCGCGGTCGCGACCGGCATCTTCGCGTCGCCGCCGTTGGTGCCGTAGGCGAAGTAGGTGTCGCCCACCTTGACGGCGGCCGGGTCGGCGAAGGAGTCGTCGAGGACCGGTTCGGTCGGCGAGTACCCCGGCGGCAGGATCGGCGCGGCCGTCCCGGCCGGGCTCGGCGCGGGCGCGCTCGACGAGGCGCGCGCGTCCGGCCGCCCGCCGTCCGGGCCGCACGACGCCGCCAGCCCGACGACCAGCGCGACCGCGCCGCTGACGACCGCACCGACGAACAGCGGCGTCAGCGGTCCACGCGCCCGCGGCGCCCCGCCCGTCCTCCACATCACCTCGCATCATGCCAACAACCGGCACACGACGGCGAACCACCACTCGGCACGCGAATCACCCGGCGGCCGATTACGCTTGGCCCCGGCGGCCGCGACCGGGCGCGCCGGAGACCGAGGGCACGAGGAGTGGCCGACTTTGTTCGATAGAAGCCGGCTGGGGCGCGGCGGGCCCGCCGTCCTCCTCGCGCTCTCCATGCTGGTCCTGAGCGGCTGTTTCGGCTTCCCGCGGAAAGAGAGCGGCCCGGCGAAGGAGAAGGCCCCCGTCACGAAGCCGAACATCGTGTTCGTCCTGACCGACGACCTCTCCTGGAAGCTCGTCCCGCACATGCCGCAGGTGCGCAAGATGCAGGCGGAGGGCGTCACGTTCGACAACTTCCTCGTCGCCGACTCGCTCTGCTGCACGTCCCGCGCCACCTTCTTCACCGGGCAGTACCCGCACAACACGAAGGTCCGGACGAACTTCCCGCCGCTCGGCGGCTACGGCGTCTTCCAGCGGGAGGGCGGCGAGCAGAAGTCGTTCGCGACCGGCCTGCAGAAGGCCGGATACCGGACCGCGATGCTCGGCAAGTACATGAACGGCTACCAGCCGCGCGACCCCGCCACCGGCTCGACGAACGTCCCGCCCGGCTGGAACGAGTGGTACGTCGGCGGGAACGGCTACCCCGAGTTCGGCTACAACCTGAACGAGAACGGCCGCATCGTCCACTACGGCGAGGAGCCGCAGGACTACATGACGGACGTCCTGTCCTACAAGAGCCTCGACTTCATCAAGCGCTCGCACGCCTCCGGGCAGCCGTTCTTCATGGAGGTCTCGACGTTCGCGCCGCACGGCCCGTTCGTCCCCGCGCCCCGGCACGCCGCGCTCTTCCCCGACCTGAAGGCGCCCCGGACGCCCGCGTTCAACGAGGCCGACGTCCGCGACAAGCCGGCGTGGCTGCGGCGGCACAAGAAGCTCGGCCCGCGCCAGATCGAGCGGATCGACGCCGGGTTCCGCGACCGGGTCCGCATGGTGCAGTCCGTGGACGAGATGCTCGGCGAGATCCGCGCCACCCTGAAGCAGCTCGGGATCGAGAAGGACACCGTCGTGGTCTTCGGGTCCGACAACGGGTTCCACATGGGCGAGCACCGGCTCGCGGGCGGCAAGATGACCCCGTACACCATCGACGTCCGGGTGCCGTTCGTGTTCGTCGGCCCCGGCATCGGCGGCGGCGGGCGGGTCTCGCACATCGTGCAGAACACCGACATGGCGCCCACGTTCCTCGAGCTCGCCGGGGCTCCGGTGCCCGCCGAGACCGACGGCCGCTCGCTCGTCCCGTTCCTGCGCGGCGCCGCCCCCGCGGACTGGCGCGACACCGCCCTCTTCGAACACGTCAAGCCCGCGTACTCCGAACTCGATCCCGACCGGCAGGACGCCCTGCCCGGCGCGCCCACGACCTACAATGCGCTTCGGACGACCGACATGCTGTACGTCGAGTACGCGGACGGCGAGCGCGAGTACTACGACCTGACGCGCGACCCCCACCACCTCTCCAACATCGCCGCGACGCTGCCCCCGGAACGTCTGCGGACGCTCACCGCGCGGCTGTACGCGCTGACCCGGTGCGCGGGGACGTCGTGCGCCGCGGCGGGGCGGAGCGGTTAGGGAATCCGGCGGGGAGTTCCGTCCCGTATGCGCCGCTATCATCGCCGGTGAGTACGGCCCCCGCGCGTACGGCATGACGGTGTTGCAGACATGACCGTGCAGACGACGACGCGCATGCAGGCGGCATGCACACGACAGAGGCTGGAGTGCAGGTGTGACCGCAACCGGAACCCCGGACGACGACCACCAGGGCGGGCGGCCCGAGACCGGGCGGCCGGACGAGGCTCCCCCGCCGCCGCAGTGGCTGAACGACGGTGAGCAGCCGAGCGGAGCCGCGCCGCTGCTGCCCGAGCCCGCCCCGCTGCCGCCGTTCGGCACGCCGCTCCCGGAGGAGCCGGAGGACGACACCAACCGCACGGTGAGCGACCTCGACCTCAGCGGGATGCGCACGCAGATCTTCAAGAAGGACGACGAGCCCGCGCCCGCCGCCGAGCCGCCGCCGCTGCCGCCGTTCCCCGGGGCGGGCGGCGCCGAGGAGGCGCCCGACCACACGGTCGCCGACTCCTCCGCGTGGTCGGACGAGTCCGCCGGGCCGTCCGGCGCCGGCTCGGGCGAGGGCGACGCGACGATGATCGTCGATTCCGACGCCGTCGACTCCGACAAGACCATGCAGGTGGGGCAGCAGCCGCCCGCGCCGCCCGTCCCGGGCCCGGCGCGGCCCGAGCCGCCCGAGCGGCCCGAGTGGGAGGTCCCGGCCGACGCGACCCGCGCCGAGCAGCCCATCGAGCCGGACACGCAGCAGATCGCGGGCGCGCGGCAGCCCGCCGCCCCGCCGCCCCCCGAGCCGTTCCCGTGGGCGCAGGAGATTCCCGGCGTCCCCGGCCAGCAGCCGCCCGCCAACGGCGCCGCCTCCCACACTCCGCCCGCCCCGGCGCCGAACCCGGCGCCCGAGCCGTTCCCCTGGGCGCAGGAGATCCCGGGCGTCCCCAGTCAGCAGCCGCCGGCGCAGCCCCCCGGCCCGCAGCCGTTCCCGTACGCGCAGGAGGTCCCGGGCGGTAACGCCGGGCCCGCGCAGCCGGGTCCCGCGCAGCCCGCGTCGCCGCCCCCGCAGATCGACGAGCCGTGGCGCACGACGCCGCAGCAGGGCGCGCCCAAGAAGAAGAAGGGCAAGAAGGGCCTGCTGATCGGCGTCGCCGGGCTGGCTGCCGCCGCGATCATCGCGGGCGGCGGCTACGCGGTCGTGAACGTCCTCGGCGGCGACGACGGCCCCTCGAACGGCGGGGACGCCTCGCTCGCCGCGGCCGCCTTTCCCGTGCCGGGCTCCGCCCAGACCGACGGCCGCGACCAGGAGCTCGGCGGCGCCGCCGCGGTCGGCCAGACGATCGTCACGGTCGGCTCGGAGGTCGGCGCGGGCGCGTCCCGCGG
The DNA here is from genome assembly GCF_042675525.1 of Actinomadura sediminis. Taxonomy (NCBI): domain Bacteria; kingdom Bacillati; phylum Actinomycetota; class Actinomycetes; order Streptosporangiales; family Thermomonosporaceae; genus Actinomadura; species Actinomadura sediminis. The sequence continues at coordinate 20,266 of NZ_JBHTJA010000016.1, read as the reverse complement.
CATCTTCCTGGTGTCGACCGACGGCGGGCGCACGTTCAAGTCGGCGGCGGTCGAGGGCGCGGGGGGCAACGCGACCCCGCAGGCCGTCGGCGGCGGCCCGTCCGGCTGGGTGGCGATCGGCGCCGGTTCGACCGGCGGCGCCGTCTGGACCAGTTCCGACGGGCAGAGCTGGACGCGGCAGCCCGACGCCGTCGGCGGCGTCTTCGACGGCGGCAACCGGGTCGACCGGATCGTGGCGACCGGCGCCGGGTACATCGCCATCGGCGCGAAGTCCGCGAAGGGCGACTTCAGCGACGCGGAGCCGGTCGTCTGGCTGTCCTCCGACGGGCGCGCCTGGGAGGCCCGCGCCGGCGACCAGATCGGCCTGAACGTCAAGAAGGCGTCGTACTCGCTGGTCGAGGTCGCCGCGAGCGGCGACGTCGTCCTGCTCGAGGCGCTCATCAAGCCCGACAACAAGAAGCCGCCGCAGTACCGGAAGGTGTGGAGCTCGCAGGACGGGGGCCGCACCTGGGCGACGTCCGAGGTGCCGGTGCCCAAGGGCAGCCGCGGCCTCATCGTCGGCGGCGGCGAGGCCGGGTTCCTCGCCGTCCGCGAGATGAAGGACGGCGACACGATGTTCGGGCAGGCGTTCGTCTCCAAGGACGGGCAGAGCTGGACGAAGGCCGGGAAGGTCGCCGCGGAGGGCTACCGGTCGACCGACCGGATCGTCGGCGACGCGAACGGCTACACGGCGCTCGTCGCGCGCGGCGGCGACGTGCTGCTGTCGCACAGCGCGGACGGCAACACGTGGAAGGCGGCGGGCACCGCGCCCGCCAAGCCGGGACGCGAGGTCACCGGCGCGGCCGTCGTGAACGGCCAGACCGTCCTCGTGGGCCGCGAGCCCGGCGGCGGCGACATGGACCCGCTGCTCGCCGTGTGGGACGCCGGCGGCCAGGAGGTCCCGGTCGACCTCGCGAAGATCCCCGGCGCGATCCGCCCCGACCACGCCGTGCAGGCCGTCGGCGGGTCCGGGTCGCTGGCCGTCGCGGTCGGCAGCGCGTCCGGCGACGCCGCCGTGTGGACGTCCGCGGACGGCGCGGCCTGGAAGCCCGCGCAGGGCCTCGGGGCCGCCTTCACCCGCCCCAACGCGCAGCGGCTGCTCGACGTCGCGGCCGGCGGGTCCGGCTGGGTCGCGGTCGGCTACGACCAGACGACGCCGAAGCGCGCGCTCGTCGTCACCTCGCAGGACGGCGCGACCTGGCAGGCCGCCGACTCCGCGGCGGCGTTCCGTCCCGACGGCGACGGCGTGCCCGCCACCAGCGGCGTCGCCGCGGGCTCCGCCGGGTACGTCGTGGTCGGCACGCACGGCTTCTCCGCCTCGGCCTGGTTCTCCACCGACCTGAAGAACTGGGAGAAGGGCGCCGGCGCCGACGCGAACGCGCTGAAGGGCGCGTCCGACGCGTTCAAGTGGATGCTGGACGTCGCCGCGCCCGCGTCGGGGTTCGTCGCCGTCGGCGGGCACCGGGACGCGCAGGGCAACCATCCGGCGGTGTGGTCGTCGGCCGACGGCAAGCAGTGGGCGCTGAAGTCGCTGCCGGTGCCGAGCGGGGTCAGCGAGGCGCATCTGACGCACGTCGCCGCGCAGGGCGACACGCTCGTCGCCGCGGGGATCGCCGCGACGCAGCAGGGGCTGGTCTGGATCGGCTACACCTCGGCCGACGGCGGCAAGACGTGGCAGGACCTGCCGGCCCCCGGCGGCGACCGGAAGATCACCGTGACGGCGCTGACCGCGACGCCGGGCGGGTTCGCCGCGGCCGCGACGAGCCGGGAGTCGGGTTCGGCGGACGTGGTGTCGCTGACCTCGAAGGACGGGAAGTCCTGGGAGGCGGCGAAGCCCGGCGGGACCGGCCTCGGCGGCGACGGCGACCAGGAGATCACCGGGCTCGCCCCGTTCAAGGAGAGGGTGCTCGGCGTGGGGCAGAACGTCGACGCGAGCGGCGCGCAGCCCGTCCTCTGGGAGCGGTGAGCGCGTAGGGAGGGTCCTGGGCGGCCGCCGGACGGGGTCCGGCGGCCGCCTCCGCGTTCAGCGGGCGTGGTGACCGGGGTGCTCGGGCGGCGGGGCGGACAGCGGCCACGCCATCGGCTCGTCGTCCGGCACGGGCGGGCGGGCGTGGCGCGGCACGTACGCGCGCTTCTCCGGCTCGCCGACGTCCGGACGTTCGAGGTTGACGCGGTCGCGTTCGCGGTTGCGGCGGTCGCCGTAGGTCGCGACGATCGCGCGGTAGAACGGCTTGCGGATCGCGGTGGGGACGAGCCGGTAGCCGCCCCGCACCACCACGTTGCGCACGTACTGCGGGCCGGTGATGAACCCCTCGCGGCGCATCTCGCGCTGGAGCCGCAACTCGGAGCGGAGCAGGTCGCGGCCGCCGCGGCGCCGGTAGGCGCCGTCGCCGACGCGGTAGTAGACGAGCGGCTCGGGCACGTTCACCATCCGGGCGCCCGCGGCGATCATGCGGACGAACAGCCAGTAGTCCTCCATCAGCGGCAGGTCGCCGTAGCCGCCGACGGCCCACACGGCGCTGCGCCGGTAGACGACCGTGGGGTGGTTGAACGGGTCGTGCAGGCGCGAGTAGCGGGCGATGTCCTCGGGGTCGCTCGGCGGGATGCGGCGGCCCACGACGTCCTCGATGTCGGTGCCGAACTCCAGCAGGCCCGCGCCGACGAGGTCGGCCCCCGACCGGACGAGCGGCACCTGGAGCTGGAAGCGGTGCGGCATCGCGACGTCGTCGGCGTCCATCCGGGCGATGATGTCGTACCGGGCGGCCTGCAGGCCGGCGTCCAGCGCGGGGCCGAGGCCCCGGTTGTGCTCGAGGTGGACGTAGGCGACCTCGGCGGGGCTGGCGGCGACGAGCTCCTTGAGGGCGGCGGCGAGTTCCGGGGAGACGGGGCCGTCCTGCACCAGCACGACCTGGTCCGGGCGGAGCGTCTGGTCGTGCACCGCACTGCGGAAGGCGTCCTTGACATACTCGGCCCGGTCACCGCCATAGACGGTCATGAGCAGAGTGAATGGCTCGGGCTGCATGCGGTCCGTTTCCGGGGTGGGGGGCCGTGACGCTGGGCGGAGCGGGGTGCGGGGGGCGGCTCCGCGGGGGGGTCGGGTGTCGTCGGGGGGTGTGCTGCCGTCCTACATGTGACGCTTTAGTGCGGTTGGGGGTTGCCCGCGGCGAGGATACCGGGGTGACGCGCGAGACACCACGTCGCTACCGTACGTCCGGTTAGCCGGCGGCGCATATGTCCTGATCTGCTCGGACTTCTCCGGCCACCTTCGGCATCGGGGGCGCGCCGCGGAGCTTCGCGCCGTCCGCGCCGATGACGAGGTACACCTGGCCCGGCTTGGCCTTCGCCCACGGTTTCGGCGGATGCCCCGGCACCGCGATCGCGAGCCGCTCCGCCTGCCGCTTCGCGCCCGTCCCGTACAGGATCGCCGTCTTCTCGTACGTCCTGTCCGCGTTGCCGACCTTGACGACGTCGAACCCGCGGTCGGCGAGCTGCTCGGCCGTCCGCTTGCCGAGCCCGGACGAGGTCGTCCCGTTGTAGACCCCGACCTTCACCTGCGCGGGCTGGACGGGCGGCGGTCCCTTCTTCGCGGGCGGCGGCTCGGGCTCGGGCACCGTGTTGTCCTCGCGGATCGCCGCGAACAGCGGCTCGGCCCGCGCCTTGTCGAACTGGACGCGGTTGCGGTCCTGCGGGTACGCCTGCACCGGGACGGTGACGAACCGGACGTTCCCGGCGCTGATCCCGCGCAGGCCCGTCGCGAGCTCCTGCATCACCGAGAGCGTCATGCCCTCGTCCGTCCGGATCGAGCTCGCGATGGCCTCGAGGAACTTGTAGACCCGCCCGGGATCGGTCAGCATGCTGCTGTCGGTCGCCTTCTTGACGATCGACGCCATGAACGCCTGCTGCCGCTTGATCCGCTCGAGGTCCGAGCCGTCGCCGAAGCCGTACCGGGTCCGGACGTACCCGAGGGCCTGCTGCCCGCGGACGGTCTGCCGCCCGGCCTCCAGGTGCAGTTCGGCCCTCGGGTCGTCGATCTTGCGCGGCACGCAGATCTCCACGCCGCCGAGCGCGTCCACGACCCGCGTGAACCCGGAGAAGTCGACCTCGACGTAGTGGTCGATGTGGATCCTGGTGAGGTCCTCGATCGTCCGCCAGGTGCAGGCCGGGCCGCCCTCCGCGAACGCCGAGTTGATCATGCCGAACCGGGCCGGGACCGTCCGCCGGTCGGTCTCGCACTCGGGGATGCTCACCATCGAGTCCCGGGGGAAGCTGAGCCCGATCGCGCCCTTCCCGCCCGGCGAGATGTGCAGCAGGATCGTCGTGTCCGAGCGCCGCCCGGCCTCGACCCCGTACCGGGAGTTCTCCCCCTCCCGGCTGTCGGAGCCGAGCAGCAGGATGTTCGTCGCGTCGTTCAGCTTCGCGGGCCGGTTCTCCCCGAGCCGCCCCTTGACGTCCTCGCGGTCGATGCGGCCGTCCAGCCGCCGCCAGAACCCGTACGCGGTCAGGCTCCCGATCACCAGGACGACCGACAGGGCGATCGACACCCAGCCGAGGGCGCGCCACGCGCGCCCCGGCGACTCCCGCATCGGCGGAGCGTCGTAGTCCTCGTCCGCGTAGTAGACGGGAGGCGGCACGGCGGCTCGCTGCATCCGCAACATTTCAGCACAGATTGGACACTCGCCACCCTCGTCACGGAAAAGTCCGACGTCAGGCCGGCGCGAACACCCGTCGCGGTCCGGCGGATCCCGCCGCCGAACCCGGCGGACGGTGTCCCCGACGGTGCCCATGCCCGCGGGGGCCGGACTAGACTCGAGGAAAGATGAGCATCGTAGACGCGCTGACCGACCGGGCCATGGTCGTCCTCCAGGACCGGCCCGTCGTCCCGCTGAGCCCCTGGCTGGCCGAGACGATCGGCGAATGCGCCGAGAGCGGACGCACGCTGCAGCTGGTCACGCCCCTGGAGACGCGGCTCACGCTGCCGCTGCGCACCGCCGCGGCCGGCAACACCGTGCAGTGGGTCGTCCGTAACGGCGACGGCTACTACGAGGGCCTCAGCGGGCGGCCCCTCAAGTGGGACGGCGGCACGTTCGTGCCCGTCCCGGAGGCGCGCGACTACGCGCCCGGGTTCACCACCCGGCCGACCGCCCCGATCGGGGCGCAGCTCAGCCTCGTCTACCGGCTGCGGCACGACGCCGGCGCCGACCTGTCCGGCGCCGTCGAGCGGCTGCTCCAGCTGCTCACCGGCAAGCCCCCGGCCGGATTCGGGACCGACGAGCCGCTCGGCGACCCGTGGCGCGGCGACGCGTTCACCCGGCTCGCCACGGGCGGCTCCAACGTCCGGCTGCTGGCCGGCGGGGACGGGCCGCGCGCGGCGCTCGCGATGTGCGACTTCCGGGCCGTCGGGGCCGGCGTCGCCGAGGTCACCACCGTGACCGTCGGGTACGCCCCCGACGACCCGCCGCCCCTGCAGCACCTGCCGTCCCTCGTCGGGGCGCTCGCCGCCGACCGCCCGGTCGCGTCGATGTTCGTCCAGTACACGCCCGGCCGCGCCGACCTCACGACGGAGCCGCGCTGGACCGGGCAGACGGCGCCGGTCGCGCTGGCCGTCGCCGGTCAGATGGCCGGGCCGAGCGGCATCCCCGGGCAGCAGGTCGGGCCGCAGCGGGCACCGCTCACGTTCTTCCCGCTGGGCGACGGCCGGTCCGCGGACGGCTGGCAGCGGCACAGCATGCTGATGCAGCACCTCCAGTCCGCCTGACCCCGCTCGCCCGACACCTCCCCGAAATGGGATTTACGGGTCGTCCGTCGCCATTCGCCGCAGAGAGCCGATGATCTACCCGTAAGGGATGATGTAGCGTCCCCTGCATGGGACAGCCCGGTCGGCTCGAGGCGCTTGAGCGGGCCGTCGAGGGCACCCTCGCCGAGGGGGCCTTCGCGTTCGACGGCGACACGGCGGTCCTGCGGATCGACGGCTCCCCCATCCTGCTGACCGGGTGGTCGCTGTCGCTCGGCATCGGCGGCGTCACAATGCTGCTCACCGGCGCCGTCCTCTCCCTGGCCGGGCTGGCGGACGCCGCGCGCTGGGCGCTCGCCCCCGGCGCGCTCATGCTCGGCGCGGTCCTGGTGCTGCTGGCGCTGCTGCGGTTCACGCCCGTCGCCGCCCTGTGGCCCGGACTCGAGGTCCACTTCGCCGAGCGGGCCCTGGTCCACCGGCGGACGCGCGTCCCGTTCGGCGAGCTGCGCCCCGAGCACCTCGTGTGGAAGAACGGCCGGTTCTTCCGCCGCCTGTACGTGCGCCACCCGTCGCTGCGCAAGCAGGTCGCCGGGTTCTTCGAGGGCGAGGAGCGGCAGGCCGCGGAGTTCGGGCGGCGGCTGTGGGAGCTGATCTCCGCGCCCGACCCGCCCGCCGTCCTCGCGCACGGCGCCGGCCTCACGCCCGTCCAGCAGTGGATCATCGGCGCGGGCGCCCCCTACGGCGCCGCCAACGGGTTCCGGCTCGACCGGCTCGGCACCGCGCCCGGCGAGTCCGCCGCGGCCGCCGACCGCCGCACCGCCCTCGAACTCCTCCAGGACCCGTGGGGCGCCTACGACCTCGAACAGCTCCTCGCCGCCGTGAACTGGCTCGTCCAGGACGGGCACCGCGCCGACTTCGCGCAGGACGCGGAGCTCGCCGCCCGGCCGCCCGCCGACCAGGAGGAGTACGCCGAACTGCTGCGCGAGGTCGACGGCCTCATCGCCCGCGACATGCTCGAGCCCCCGTTCGTCGAGCGGCTCATCGCACTGGTGCGCGTCCGGTACGGCGACCGCGGCGAGGCGTACGCGCGGCTCGTCCCGCCGCTGCTGCGCGACGAGCCCGGCGCCGACCTCAGCGAGCAGGGCGCGGAGCTGGCGCACTTCCTGCACCGGCTGTTCAACGACCGGAGCCACGCCGCCGAGGAGCTGCACCGGCTGAAGACGCTCGCGGACCCGGCGCTGCGCGCCGACGCCGGCCGGTTCCTCATCTGGGACTACGGCCGCGCGCTCATGCTGTACCGGTGGGGGCACATGGTCGGCTGGCTGACCGAGGAGTACTGCTGGGAGCGGATGCTGCCGCTCGCCCTCGACGTCCAGCGCCGGTACACGTCCTGGCGGGACATGGCGACGTGCTACCTGCAGGGGCGGCTGCTGTGGTCGGGCGGCGGCGGTCGGGCGCACGACGAGTACGACCGGCTGATCGACGCGCTCGCCGCCGAGCCGCGCAGCCCGTGGAACGCCGTCCCGTGGGACCTCGCCCTCACCCGCGACTGGGCCTGAGGAGCCGAAGGGCCTGAGGGATCCTACGGACGCGACCGTGCGGGTCCGCCCGCCGGTCCGGCCGTCCGGCCGGTCCGCCCCGCGCCGCCTCAGCGGCCCGCGACACCGCCCTGGTACGCGCCCTCCGCGGCCGGCCCGGGCTCGCCGGGGACCCCGGCTCCGCCGGCCTCGGCGTCCGCCGCCTTCCAGCTCAGCGCGGGCCCGTCGTGCTCGCCGTCCGGGTAGACGGCGCCGCCGAGCCAGTGGACGAGCGAGTCGGCGAACCGGCGGGCGACGCGTTCGGCCTCCGGGACGTCGGCGACGGCGCGGACGTCCACCCACCAGACCGGGGCCTTCACCCGTTCGGCGAACTCGGCGCCGAGCAGCCGCCCGATCTCGCCCTGCACCGACACCCGCACGGCGTCCTCGACGGAGACGAGCAGCCGTCCGTCCGGTCCGTGCAGCCGCATCGCCGCGGGCGCGCCGCCGCGCAGTTCCAGCGGCTCGCCCAGCGCGATCAGGCCGTCCGCGACGGCGTGCACGTCGGGGCGGCGCCGCACCAGGGCGACCAGGTCAGCGCTCATCGATCCGCCCGATCGTCGGCACCGTGCAGGGCAGGCGGAAACCGGGCCGCGCGCTGCCGCGCACACCCGTCCGCAGTCGGCTGGAGTCGGACACCTGCCTCCCCTCTCCCGGCCAAGCCTACGAGACGCTCCGCACCGCCCGCATCGCAAGAGCGCGGACGGCCCGCACCCAGCCTAGGAGTTGCGGGGGACGCCCGGGCCACCGGCACGATGATCGCGCGTTGGGCGATACCCGCGGAAAACCGGCATCGCCCGGCGTTAAGCTGATCCGATCCCCCCGCGACGTCCTCCGGAGCGATCATGAACGGCCCCGCCTGGCCCGGCCAGCCGCCCGGCCCGCCGGGCTACCCGCCCGGCCCGCCGGGACATCCGCCCGGCTACCCGCCGGGTCCCCCGCCGCCGCCTCCGCCGCGCGGCGGAGGGGGCCTGCTGATCCCGCTCCTGGTCTTCGGCGCGGTCGTGGTCGTCGCCGTCGCCGCCATCGGCGCGTTCATCCTGATCGAGAGCAACGACGACCGGCCCTACGCCACCACCGCCGTCCCGCCGTCCAGTGCGCCGTCCACGGCGACGGACGCGCCCACGCGCGCGTCGTCCTCCGACCCCTTCAGCATCCTCGGCCCCACCGTCGAGACGGCCAAGGGCACCGTCTTCACCCGCGCGGGCACCCGCACCCAGTCCTGCGCCGGCCGCGCGAACGACCGGCTCCGGGCCGCCCTGCGGGACCATCCCTGCGTCGGCGCCATGAACTCCGCCGTCTACGCCGACCCCGCCAAGAAGATCATCACCGCGGTGTCGATCCTCGAGTTCCGGACCGCCGCCGACGCCGAGGCCGTCAAGGAGGTCACGGCGTCCGACGGCTGGCCGCAACTGCTGACCCCGGCCGAGGACAGCGGCCTCCCGCGCCCCCGGTCCGAACCGGACTACTGGACCCGCACGTGGTCCCTGGACGAGCGCGTCATCTACGCCCAGTCGTACTACGCCGACGGCGCCGCCCCCGGCGGCCGTGACGGCGACGTGTACGCGACCGCCGGCGAACTCGGCGTCGAGATCACGAACGTCCTGCGCTTCACCGACTGACGGCCGGCGCGCCCGCACCCGCCCGCCCGCGCGGCGAACCGGGCGCCGCCGTCCCGCCGAACGGCTCCGGGCGACGGAAGATCGATGACCGCTAGCATGACCGTCGGTCACCGGGGCGGTACCGCACGATCGCGCAGCGGGCCCGGAACGGCGGCCGTCCGGGTCACCCGCCGATCGAGAGGACGAGGCCGTGTCCCAGCCCCCCGGCATGCCGCCCCCGCCCCCGTGGGAAGCGGTCCCCGGCCCCGCCTTCGGCGCCGCCCCCGTTCCGGCGCCGCCGCCTCCGCCCGGCGTTCCGATGGCCCCGCCGCCCGCCCCCGGCATGGCACCGCCCGGCGCCTTCCCGCCCGGCCCGGCCGTACCGCCCGGAGCGATGCCGCCACCCGTCCACCCGCCGCCGGCCGGCGGCGGAGGCAACCGCGCCGCGGTCGGCGTCATCGCCGTCGTCGCCGCGATCGCCGTGCTCCTGGGCGGCAAGGCGATCTCCGGCGCCGTCCGCAAGGAGATGCGCGGCGGTTCGTCCGCCGACACGAACATCGGCGTCCCGGACGCCCCCACCATCAGCCCGTCGACCTCGGCGCCGGCGAGCCCGCGGGCCGCCGTCGTCACGTCCCTCCCCGACTACTGCAAGGGCCTCCGCGGCTCGCTCCCGGCCAAGGTCCGGGGCATCGAGGTCGACACCGTCACGAGCGACGCCGGCCGCCGGTCGTGCCAGTGGGAGCGGCTGACGAGCGCCAACGGCCGCAACCTCGACGTCGTCGTGGACACCAACGTCTCGGGCGACCCCGGGAAGGCCCTCGAGGACGCCGCGGAGGAGTTCGGCCGCGCCTGGGAGCACGCGGGCGACCCCGAGTTCCGCAAGGGACGGGAGAAGCTGACCGGCCTCGGCGACGAGGCGTTCGCCAGCCACCAGGTCAGCCCGATCGTCTACGGCCCCGACCAGGCCCGCGCCAAGACGTACTGGCTCGGCGGCGCGCAGGTCTTCGTCCGCGAGGGCAACGTCACCATCGACGTCACCTGGACGGCCGCCGACGGCTACCGCACCCGCGGCAAGCTCGTGCAGGGCACGAACCTCCCCTACGGCACCGCCAAGAAGCAGGCGATCGAGATCGCCGCGAAGATCCTCGCCACCCTCGACTGACCCCGCGGGCGCCGCTCACCGGGAACCGGGGCGTTCGCGATCGACGTGCCGGGCCGCCGTGCCGTCCGGTAGCGTGCGGGGCATGTCGAGCCCCGAGGCGGTTGAGGTGGGGGCTTTCGGTCACGCCGTCAGCCCCCTGCACCACTGAGTCCGTCCCGCCGCGCCCGCGGCCGGACGAGTGCGCCCGCAGGCGCTGACCGCGGTGACGAGACGTCGTCTCGTACCTCTCCTCACCTCGGAGTCACTCGATGCCTCTTCCGCTCTACCTGCTCGCGATGGCGGTCTTCGCCATGGGCACCTCGGAGTTCATGCTCGCCGGCCTGCTGCCGGACATCGCCGCCGACCTCGGCGTGACCGTCGGGGCCGCGGGCACCCTCACCTCGGCGTTCGCGATCGGGATGGTCGTCGGCGCGCCGCTCATGGCCGGGCTCGCCCGCGACCGGCCCGGACGGACGAGCCTGCTCGCGTTCGTCCTCGTGTTCTCGGCGGCCCACGTCGTGGGCGCCGCGACGTCGAGCTTCGCCGTCCTGTTCGCCGCCCGGGTCGTCGCGGCGTTCGCGAACGCGGGCTTCCTGGCCGTCGCGATGACGACGGCCGCCGCGCTCGTCCCGTCCGACCGGAAGGGACGGGCGCTCGCGGTGCTGCTGTCGGGGACGACGGCGGCCACGGTCGCCGGGGTCCCCGGGGGCGCGCTGCTCGGCGCGCTGCTGGGGTGGCGGGCCACGTTCTGGACGGTCGCGGCGCTCTGCCTCCCGGCGGCCATCGGCGTCCTCACGGGGATCCCGCGTCCCGCGCGCGGGGACGGGGCGGGGCCGTCCCTGCGCGGGGAACTCGCGTGCCTGCGCCGCCCGCGGCTGGTCCTGGTCATGGGGCTCGGCGCGCTGGTGAACGCGGCGACGTTCGCGGGCTTCACGTTCCTCGGCCCGGTCGTGACCGGCACCGCCGGGCTCGGCGACCTGTGGGTCCCCGCCGCCCTGGCGCTGTTCGGCGCCGGCTCGTTCGCCGGCGTGACCGTCGCCGGACGCCTGTCGGACCGGCGCCCCGGCGCGGTCATCGCCGCGGGCGGGCCGCTGCTGCTCGTCGGCTGGCCCGCGCTGGCCGTCCTGGCCGGGCACCCGGCCGCGCTGCTCGTCCTCGTGTTCGTGCAGGGGGCGCTGTCGTTCGGCGTGGGCAGCACGCTGATCGCGCGCGTCCTGTACGAGGCGGCGGGCGCCCCGGCGATGGGCGGGGCCTACGCGACGGCGGCGCTCAACGTCGGCGCCGCCGCCGGTCCCGTCATCGCGGCGGCCACGCTCGGCGGCGGGTCCGGGAACCTGGGGCCGCTGTGGACGAGCGGGGCCCTCGTCGCCGCCGCGCTCCTCGTCGCCCTCCCCGCGCGCCGCGTGTTCGCGCCCGTCCGGCGCACCGCGCCACCCCGCGAGCACGAACCCGCGTGAGGGCGGCCGCGCCGGACGGGCGGTGCGCCCGTCCGGCGCGGTCAGGCTTCGGTCACCGGTGCCTGCAGTTCCGTCACCCAGTCGTCCCGGTCCTCGGGGCACTCGAGGTTGACCTCGCGGGGGTGGCCGGTCGACCGGTAGCCGTTCGCGTCGATCCACCGGGCCAGGGCCTGGACGGTCGGGAGCACATCGTCCATCGGCCCGCGGTGGACGACGGTCGCCGCCCGGTCGAGAGCCGGCAGGTCGAGGATCCGGAAGGCGCCGTCCCGGAGCGGGGCGGACACCTCGACGGCCGCGTGGACGACGACCCCGCCGCCGTCCGGCGCGTCCTCGTAGTAGGCGACGCCGGGTCCCGCAGGGGCGATGCCCGCCGCGTCCAGATGCCGGAACAGCTCGCCGTACAGCGGCCGGACGACCGGCCCGATCTCCGCGGGCTCGAGGCTCGCGGCGGTCGCGGTCATCTCCGCGACCCGCACGGCGGGAACGCTCTTGACGACGATGTCGTTCGTGGACATGTGGCCCTCGCTCTCGATCGCTCGGAGCCTCGCCTCGACCCGCACCAGCCGCGCCCGCGCCGCCGCGACGGCCGTCTCGAGTTCGGCGTGCCGCAACCGCAGCATGCCGCGCAGCTCGTCCGCGCCGACCTTGTCGTCCACGATGTCCCGGACCTGCTGGAGGGTGAACCCGAGGTCCTTCAGCGCGATGATCCGGTTCAGGCGGGCGAGCTGGGCGGCGGTGTAGTGGCGGTAGCCGCTGGCGGGGTCGACGTGGGCCGGCCGCAGCAGCCCGAGCGCGTCGTAGTGACGCAGCATCCGGACCGATACACGACCGTGCCGGGCGAACTCTCCGATGGTGAACATGACGCCTCCGAGCAGACCGCCTGACACGGTGTGAGGGTCAAGCGGCCGACCCCGGACGGTTCCGCGACGGCTCCCATCGTGACCGACCGGGCATGCCGTTGTCCGCCCACCCGTATCGATCTAGTGTCGGGAAATGCGCCGCACGTACCGGAGCCCGGCCTTCCGGCTCGTCGCCGCGGCGATCACCGAGTTGCTGGTGCTCATGGCGGCGGGCGGCATCATGTCCGCGCCTCTGCACACCGGCCCGAAGGCCGCGCTCGTCCTGCTCACGCTGTCGGCGGGACAGGTTCCGGTGGCCCGCGCCGCCCTCTGCAAGGTGGTGGCCGCCCCGGAGGGCGTCCGGCACCACGCGTTCTTCCGGACCCGCCTCTACGCCTGGGACGACGTGGACGGCGTCGAAGTGATCGCCGCCGGGCAGGCCCCGCTGCCCGCCGACTGCCCCGCCCTGCGGTTGAAGGGCCGGCACCTGCCGGTGAAGCTCTACGCCCTCACCTGCTACACGCTGCCCGACGCCGACCACGCCGCCGGGAAGGTCGTCCGGGCGGTGGCGGAGCTGGAACGGCTGCGCCGCGCCCGGTCCCCCGCCACGGACGGCACCGCCGATCCCCGCTGACCCGCGAACGCCTCGTCCGGGCAGGTCGGCGGGAGTCCAACGCGACACCGGCGCCGCGCAGCAGGGGGCCAGGTCTGCGGGGAGGGGCATGGGGGTGGCGGGCATGGGGCACGGCGCGGCATGGAACCCCCCGTTGATTCACAGTTTCGTGAATCCAAGCATCCATGTACTCTGATGTCCATGGCGAACTCCACGGACGTCCCCGTCGACCTGGCGAGCGGGCTGGACGCGCTCACACGGTTCGGGCGCGCGCTGGCCGACCCCATCCGCTGCCGGATCCTCCTCGCGCTGCGCGACGACCCCGCGCACCCCGCGGACCTGGCCGACACGCTGGGCATCTCGCGGACCCGGCTGTCGAACCACCTGGCGTGCCTGCGCGACTGCGGGCTCGTCGTCGCGGTGCCGCAGGGCCGGCGCGTCCGCTACGAGCTGGCGGACGCCCGGCTCGGGCACGCCCTCGACGACCTGCGCGCCGCCGTGGTCGCGGTCGCCGCCGACGCCGCCTGCCCCGACGCGGACGAGCAGGGGTGCTGCTGACGATGTCCCCGACCGTCGGCACGCCGGCGCGGCGGGCGCTGCTGGCCCGGCGCGTCCGGCTGCTGGTCGCGGCGACCATCGCCTACAACGTGGTCGAGGCGGTCGTCGCGATCGCCGCCGGGACGGCCGCGTCGTCCGGCGCCCTGGTCGCGTTCGGGCTCGACTCGGTGATCGAGGTCGCCTCGGCCGCCGCCGTCGCCTGGCAGTTCGCCGCCCGCGACCCCGCCACGGTGCGGCGCCGGGAGAAGACGGCGCTGCGCATCATCGCGTTCTCGTTCTTCGCACTCGCGGCCTACGTGTCCGCCGACGCCGTCCGCGCCCTGGCCGGCCCCGGCGAGGCCGGGCACTCCACGCCCGGCCTCGTCCTCGCCGCCCTCTCCCTCGCGATCATGCCCGGCCTGTCGTACGCCCAGCGCCGCGCCGGACGCGAACTCGGCTCGGCCACCGCCGTCGCCGACTCCAAGCAGACGCTGCTGTGCACGTACCTGTCGGCGGTACTGCTGGTCGGCCTGGGGGTCAACGCGCTGCTCGGCTGGGCGTGGGCCGACCCGATCGCCGCACTCGTCATCGCCGCCGTCGCGGTGAAGGAAGGACGCGAAGCCTGGCGCGGCGACGCCTGCTGCGCGTCGATCCCCACGCCGGGGACGCCGATCCCGACCAAGGGGACGTCCGGCCCGGCGGAACTCGCGGAGCCACCGGCGGCCGGCTGCGGCCCGGCCTGCACCTGCTGCGCGCCGCCCGGCCGGTGACCGCACCGCCCGTCTGTCCGTCCCGGTAGCGTCGCCGGCCTCCGCGCACCGCGAGCGGCCCGGAAGTCGGCACGGCACACGCGGCGTGGCCGTGCCGGGAGCGGGCGCCCGCACCTCTTCCGCTCGTACCGACCAGTCGGTATGTTCGGAACCCAGCCGAGCGAGGGAGGCCCCATGACCGCGTCCGAGCCGACGATCGACGGGCACTGCGACGCACGGTTCGCCGGGGTGCGGGCCGCCTTCGAGGCCAACTTCCGGGAGCGCGGCGAGCTGGGAGCGGCCGTGACCGTCCAGGTCGGCGGCGAGACCGTCGTCGACCTGTGGGGCGGCTGGGCGGACGCCGCGCGCACCCGCGCGTGGGAACGCGACACCCTCGTCAACGTCTGGTCCACGACCAAGGGCGTGACCGCGCTGTGCGCCCACCTCCTGGCGGACCGCGGGCGGCTCGACCTGGACGCCCCGGTGGCCGCGTACTGGCCGGAGTTCGCGGCGTCCGGCAAGTCCGCCGTCCTCGTCCGGCACCTCCTGTCCCACCGGGCGGGCCTGGCCGGGCTGCGGGAACCGCACAGCCTCGACGAGTTCTACACGTGGGAGGCGAACACATCGCGGCTGGCCGCGATGGAGCCGTGGTGGGAGCCGGGCACCCGGTCCGGCTACCACGCGATGACCTACGGCTTCCTCATCGGCGAGGTGATCCGCCGCATCACCGGCCTGCTTCCCGGCGACTTCCTGCGCCGGGAGATCACCGGGCCGCTCGGGATCGACTTCACGATCGGCCTGCCGGAGAAGGACGCGGGCCGCGCGGCCGAGCTCGTCCACCCGCCGACCCCGGACACCGGCGGGCAGGCCGCCGTGTTCGCGCAGCTCGCGCCGGTCGCGGTGGCAGCCCTGGCCAACCCGCTCGTCGGCGCAGACCAGGCCAACAGCCCCGAGTGGCGGGCCGCGGAGATCCCGGCGGCCAACGGCCACGGCACCGCACGCGCCGTCGCCGCGCTGTACGGCGTCTTCGCCCGCCGCGGCCTGGCCGGGGACCACCGCGTCCTCTCGCCCGAAGCCGCCGAGCGCGTCCGCGAAGGCCAGGGGGGCCTGCCGCGACCTCGTCCTGGGCGCCGGCTTCGCCCACGACACCGAGGTCGCCCTGGGCCTGTGGCTGAGCGGCCCCAACGCCTCCTACGGCCCCAACCCCCGCGCCTTCGGCCACGACGGCTTCGGCGGGTCCTCGGGCCTCGCCGACCCGGAGGCCGACCTCAGCCTCGGCTACGTCATGAACCGCATGGGCCCCCACATCGCCGACGATCCCCGCAAGATGGCGCTGATCGACGCCGTTTACGCGTCCCTCTGACCCGGCCCGCTCCCCCCGGCACGCCCGCCGGGCGGACCGGGGGCGGTCACCTGGCGATCAGTGAGCGGGAGAACGCTTCCCGCACGATGTGCGTGATGGCGGTTCGCGCGGCACCGGAGATCTTGCCGAAGTCGAGCGAGCTTCCCGTGGCCAGGTGCCGGTCGTAGGGCACCGAGACGACGGGCAGCCCCCACGCCGTCAGCATCTCGTGGGCCCGGTGCAGGTCGGCGCCCACCTGGGGAGCATGCGACACCATCGCGATGACGGTGCGGGGAAGGATGTCCTGCTGGTTGTTCGCGGCGAACCACTCCAGCGCGCCCCGTGCGCTCAACGCGCCGTCCACGGTCCCGGGAGTCACCAGGACGAGCGCGTGCGACGTGGCGATCATTCCCCGGTTGACCTCGGTGAGAATGCCCGCGCCGCAGTCGACCACGGTGGCGGACACGTAGCGGCTCACCTTGCTGAGCGCGCTCTGGAAGGTCTCCAGGGAGAACTCGCCCGCGATCCGTCCGCTCCGCGTGGACGACAGCACGTACAGGCCCTCTTGCGTGCGCGTCAGGAAGCGCGCGGCCTCCTCGAACGACTGCGGGTTCTGCGCGGCGAGGTCGAACAGCGACAGCTGCGAGTGGACGCCCAGGCGCAGCGGCAGCGAGCCCAGCTCGGCGTCGGCGTCGGCGGCGAGCACCCGGTCGCCGCGGTGGCGGGCCAGTTCGGTGGCGAAGAGCGCCGCCATCGTCGTCTTGCCCGCGCCGCCCCGCACACTGGCGACGGCGAGCTGCCGGGAGCTCGGCACCGGCCGCTGCATCAGGTCCGCGAAGGCGGCCTGCTCCCGCGCCTCCCGCGCACCGCCGCCGACGGCCTTGCGGACGCCGCGCCCCATCCGGCGGGCCAGCGGATCACCATGCTGGTTCCTGCGGACGAGCTGGTCGACCGGGATCGGCGGCGCGCCCCCCGGCTGGTTCGGCTGCGGGGCGGGGGCGGGCGGCGCGGCCGAGGCGGCGTCGGCCGCGTCGCCGTCCGTCCGTTCGGCGGACGAGGACACCGCGTCGAGGACCGGGTTGACGGCCGCCGCCCAGTCGAAGTCGGAGTGCAGGAGCGGCGGGGCGTCCTCCGGGGCGGCCGCGAGCCGCGCCTCTTGCGCGGCCGCCTGCTGCTCGATCGCCTGCTGCTCGGCCGCCTGTCGGGCGGCGGCCTGCTGCGCGGCGTCCTGCTGCGCAGGGGCCTGCTGCCCGGCCACCTGCTGTCCGGCCACCTGGTGCCCGGGCACCTGCTGTCCAGGCACCTGCTGTCCAGGCGCCTGCTGCTCGGGCATCTGCTGCTCGGGCGCCTGCTGCTCGGGCATCTGCTGCTCGGGCGGATGCTGAGCAGGCATCTGCTGCGCGGGCGTCTGCTCGGCGGCGGCGTTCGGCGCCGCCGCCACGGGCTGCTGGTAGCCGGTCCCCTGCTCGTCGGCGGGGGCCGGGGCGGGCACGGGCGGCAGCCGGTCGGCGGTGTCCGCCTGGACCCCGTCGCCCCCCTGCGACGACGGCGCCGGCGCCGGAGTCGGCTCCGGGGCAGCCTGCGGGGACGGCTCCGGAGGGGAGGACGGCACGGGCGCCGGGGCCGCCTGCGGTTCCGGGACGGGCGGCGCCGCGTCGGACGGCGCGCCCACCGGGCCGGACGGCGTCGCGTCGAGCGTCTGGAAGCCCCGCTGGGCGGCACCGATCTCGCGTAGAACCGCCTGCTGCCAACTGGAGTCGGACACCTGCCCCCCTCTCCCGCGTCAGCCTACGAGACGCCCCGCACCACATGCACACGGAACGCGTGTGCGGAAGCTCGCCGTGAGAACACCGGACGGCCCGAGCCGCCGCGGCGGTCGCCCTTCGTCAGCGGCTTCGTCAGTCGCTCTGCGGGCGCGAGGCCTGGCGGCGGGCGAGCGACCGCTCATAGGCGTCCAGCATCCGCTCCCCGCCCGGGCGCATCTCGAACCGGATGCCCTGGTCGCCCTCGAATGGGTTCCGGTGATCGAACCCACCGGTGTAGATCTCACCGGGAATCCGCTCGGGGAAGGCGTCGCAGTAGGGAATCCACCGATCGATCGTGGTCCGCGCCTCCGGGTTGGACCGCTTCTGCAGACGCACGCAGGCGTCACAGATGCTCGGCTTCCTGCGCATCGGTCCCCGCACCCTCTCCCTGGTCCTCGTCGCACATGCGTCCCATCGCAGTGTTCCACAACGCCGGCGACGAACCCCACCCAACCGGCAAGCAAGACGTAACTTGCAAAAGCCTCGATAAAACTCTATAAATGATCAATCTCTGTGTCTGTGATCGTGCGCGGTCGCGGGCTCGCAAGCTCCCGACGAACAGAGGGGTCCCTGTGCGCGCTGAGTGGCAGGCGCATATCGATGATCTCCTGCAGACGTACCAGGAGAAGCGCCGGCAGATCCAGGACATGCAGTCCAAGCTGGAGGCCATCGAGGCCGAGGCCGAGGCGGCCGACGGCATGGTCAAGGTCAAGGTCGACCAGCAGGGACGGCTGACGGCCCTCGAACTCGACCCGCGCGTCCAGCGCCGCCTCGGAGCGACCGAGCTCTCCGAGGCGATCATGGAGGCGTCCAAGGACGCCCAGCGTCAGGTCACGGAGCAGATCCAGGACGCCATGCGGGGCCTCACCCCCGAAGGCGCGGAGAACGGCACCCCCGACCTCACCAAGTTCCTGCCGGAGCGGCCCGCCGACATGGACGCCCTCCGCGAGCGGCTCGGGATCCTGCCGCAATGACGTACGACTACCTCGAAGTAGACACCGAGGCCCTCAAGCGTTCGGGCGAGGGCTTCCACACCGGGGCGCAGACCCTGAAGTCGATCCACGACCGGCTGAGCAACGCGCTCTCCGCCGAGGGCAAGTGCTGGGGCGCGGACGAGACCGGACAGCAGTTCGAACAGGGCTACTGGGAGCCCGCCGGAAACGTGCTGAAGATGTTCGGCCAGCTCGCCGAGGGGCTGGACGGCATCAAAAAGGGCGTCGACAAGATGGCCAAGACGTACAAGCAGGCCGAAGAGGCGTCAAGGATTAAGTGAGCTGATCCGTGGGTCTTGAGATCCCCGAACCCGTTCAGTGGCTGTCCTGGATCATCGGCGCGGATTGGCCGGAGGGCGACGAGACCGCCATGCGCCGCTGCGCCGACGCGTGGCGGCAGGCCGGCGTGGACATCGAGTCGCTGATCGGCGAGCTCGAGGGCACCGCCGCCAACGTGCTCGGCACGCTCGACAGCGGCGCCGCGGACAAGTTCAGCGAGAACTGGGAAAAATGGGTCTCCACGGACCCGCAAATGCTGCCCAAACTCGTCCAATCCTGCAAGGAATTGGCCGAGATATTGGACGGCGGCGCACTCGACATCGAGTACGCCAAATACATGTTCATCGCCCTGCTGATCATTACGGCGATCGAAATCGCCTATCTGATCGCGGCGGCGTTCGCGACCTTCGGCGCGTCCACCGCGGCCATTCCGGCGGTGCAGGCGGCGGCCCAGGTATCCGCCCGGATGATCTTCCGGGAGCTGATGGAGCGGCTGGCGCAGCGGCTCGGCCAGCGGCTGCTCGGCGCCGTCCTGCGCGGCGCCGCGTTCGGCGCCCTGGAGGGCGGCGGCCTCGACCTGCTCATCCAGGGCGTGCAGGTCGCGCAGGGCAACCGGGACGGCATCAACTGGAAGCAGACCGCGTCCTCCACGCTGGACGGCGCGATCGGCGGCGCCATCTCCGGCGGCGTCTCGCACGGCATGGGCAGGGTCCCCGGCCTGGGCGAGGCCGCCGACACCCCGCTCGGCAACATGTTCAAGGGCATGGGGCGCGAGGCGGCGTCCGAGGCGATCAGCGGCGTCGCCGGGACGGTCGCCACGGCCGCGATCCACGGTGACCCGCTGACCTGGGAGGCCATCGCGAAGGGCGCCACGTCCGGCGCCTTCGGCGGCGGCGTCGGCGGCGCCAAGGGCGGCCTGACCGACTTCGAGGCCCCCACCCCGGGCGGCCCCGGCGGCCCCGGCGACCCGTCCGGCGGCGGCAACGGCCCGAACCCGTCGATCGGCGACCCCGGCGGCTCGGGCGGCAACCCCGGCGGCGGCTCCGGGGGCGGCCCCGGCAGCGGCTCGAACTCGTCCGGCGGCGGCTCGTACACGGGCGGAGGCGGATCCGGCGGCGGATCCGGCGGCGGCTCCTACAGCGGTGGCGGCTCGTCCGGCGGCGGCGGAGGCGGCTCGTACACGGGCGGAGGTTCGTCCGGCGGCGGCGGAGGCGGTTCCTACGGGGACGGCGGCTCCTCCGGCGGCGGCGGAGGCGGCTCCCACTCCGGCGGTGGCTCGTCCGGCGGTGGAGGAGGCTCCACGTCCGGTGGCGGCGGCTCGTCCGGCGGCGGTGGCGGCTCTTACGGCGGAGGCGACTCCGGCGGTGGCGGCGGCAACCGCATCGCGGCGCTCCTGGGTGACGGGGGCGGCGGTGGCGGCGGTGGCGGCGTCAGCCTGGCCTCTGCGGGCGACGGCGGTTCCTCCGGCGGAAGCCTCGGCGGCAACCCGTCCTCGTTCGGCGGCGGCTCGGCGGCGGGCGCGGGAGCGGCCGCGGGCGCGGGCGGCCCCGGCGGCGCCGCGCCC